>NZ_JBEXLM010000001.1:0-122156 GCF_040609975.1 Micromonospora sp. NPDC004551
GACCAGACTCGTTGTCAGCCCGACCGAGAACCGGAAAACTGAACAGCGCACAGAGCCTCACCCAGGCGATCTACACCACGCCGCGGGACGTGACCGTCCAGGACCGGACCGACCAGCGGCTAGCCAGCACGACGATCCGATCTTGTGCGATTTCCAAGCTGACAGTGCGGGTTCGATTCCCGTCACCCGCTCCACGCGAAAGGCCCTGGTCAGGACGACAGTCCCAGCCAGGGCCTTCGATGCTCCAAGGTCAAGGATCATGCGGCGTGCCATGAGCCCTGCTCGCCGCTAACGTTGTCCCGATCGGCCGGTGAGCACCCGCCGTTCCGCCGATTTCTCCTGGTCGGCACCAGGGCTCGGCCCCGGTTCCGGCTCAGGATCTCGTCCTCCCTGACCGCCGTCATCAGCACCGCAAACGGCGCTGCCGTCGCCCAGAGCGCCACCGTTCAGGTCTGGGACGCGTTCCAGGAGAACCACGGGGATCTCCCGTGTGGTTCGTTGTTGGTGGGCCGCGTGTTCCGACATGGCCGAAACCATCAGGCGCCAGAGGTCTGGACGCTCTTCCGCAGTGGAGCGCGCGCATGCGGTGAAGGCCTCCGCGCCGACCTGCACCGTGACGTACGGGTCGGCGAGCAGGTTGAGGTACCACGCGGGATGGTGGTCTGAGCCGCGGTTGGAGGCGGCCAGCACGTAGCGGTCGCCGTCGCGTTCGTAGACGAGTGCGGTGCGGCGCAGTTCGCCGGGCATCACATCTCCCGGACACTCGCAGCGGCACGGTGGTGGCGGGGCGCCTCGACCTCGTCGAGCAGTGCGATCGCGAAGTCCGCGTAGCTGATCCGACTGGCCGCATCGCCATGCTCGGCGAGCCGGTAGTGGCCGGTGCGTGTGCCGTCGTGGTCGAAGTCGCCTGCGGGGGCCATGTACGCCCAGTCGAGATCGCAGGTCCGGAGCTCTTCAAGGCCTGCTGCGTGGCCGAGGGAGAAGGAGCGGTACTCGTTCGGGTAGCCGGGCTCGTCCATCAGGGGAGCACCGGACGCCCCGGGCATGATCGACGCGAGGCCGACCACCACCAGGCGGCGCACGCCCGCCTTCGCCAGGCCGGTGGCCAGGGCGCGAGACGACGCGGTGAAGAAGTCGTGCGGTGGCACGGACAGGTCCGCGGCGGCACTGATGGCGGCGTCATGCCCGGCGGCCGCGTTCGCGATGCTCACCGCGTCCGTGACGTCGCCTGCCACCACCTGCACGCCGGCCAGGTCGCTGTGGCCTGCGGGGTCGCGCACCACGGCGGTGACCTGGTGGCCGCGTCGATGCGCCTCGGCGACCGCCTGCCGCCCGGCCCGGCCGCCCGCGCCGAAAATCACGATGTTCATGAGTAGCGCCTCTCACCAGGGCCGGGAGCCCGTGCGCCCGGCCGGTTCGCCGACGCTATCGAGGGCAGCGGTTACCACCGGGATACCAGCTATCGTGAGCCCCATGAGGCAACCCCTGCCCGCCGACATGTTCGACGAGCTGTGCCCGTCCTCGCTCAATCCGATCCGATTCGGCGACAAGTGGGCGGCGCTCATCATCCGCTGCCTCGAGTCCGGACCGCGTCGGTTCTCCGAGCTGCGCGTACCGCTGCGCCGCGTCACCCCCAAGGTCCTCACCCAGTCGCTGCGCTCCCTCGAACGGGACGGTCTGGTCAAGCGGACCGTCCACGCCAAGCTCACCCCGCATGTCGAGTACGAGCTGACGCCCGTGGGCCGCAGCATGCTCGAACCGATGGCGGTCGCATGTGCTTGGGCCGAGCAGCACTGGACCGAACTGCTCGACGCCCGCGAGTCGTACGACGACGCCACCCGCCTCGACCGCGCCGGATAACACGGTGTGCTGCGGGCTCGACACTGCAGGCAGGTCCGGCCCTCGGCGTGCCAGCAACGTGCACCGGGCCAGGACGAGCAAGGTCAACCGAGGCCGTCAAGGACCCTTTGACCAGGCGCAGGCCCGGCCGTGTCCGGGGACCGGCCGCCGACTTCCTGAGCTGCCGGGCCATCGGCAGGCGGACGCCCCGTTGGTGGCCGGGAAACGAATCGCTTCGGCGGGCAACCGGCCCTACCCTTCGCTGCCATGAAGCTCCTCTCCGTCAATGTGGGCAAGCCCCGCCCCAATCCGTGGAAGAAGCTCAGCGCGACCGGAATCGACAAGCGACCCGTCCCCGGGCCGGTCGTTGTCGTCGCGCCCGGCCCCAAGGGCACCGGCGAAGTCGGTCTCGTGGGCGACCGTGTCTACGACCTGAAGCACCACGGCGGTCCCGACCAGGCTGTCTACGCCTACGCCCGCGAGGATCTCGACCGCTGGGAAGCCGAGTTGGACAGACCCATCACGAACGGTGGCTTCGGGGAGAACCTGACGACCATCGACCTCGATGTCAATCGCGCATTGATCGGCGAACGCTGGCGGATCGGGTCGGAAGTCGTCCTGGAGGTCTCCTGCCCACGGATCCCGTGTGCGACATTCCAGGGCTGGCTGCAACAGCACGGCTGGATCAAGCGGTTCACGCAAGCCGCATTACCGGGTGCCTATCTGCGTGTGATCGAGCCAGGCCAGATCCGCGCCGCCGACCCGATCGAGATCATGTACCGGCCCGCCCACCACGTGACCGTCGAACTTGTCTTCCGCGCGATGACACTCGAACCGGAACTGTTGCCGCAACTGCTGGCCGCCGAGGCACTGCCGCAGGAGGAAAGGGACCTGGCTCTCAGGCGGTGTCCCTGAGGAGGTGCCAGCAGCGCTGCGGACCAGGCGACTAGCCCGGCCAGCCGATCGCGTCGAGGAACTCCTCAACGGCGACCACGACCCGACTGAGCACCGCGACCGACTCGGTCAGCGGGCCGGGAACGTACATACCGTGATCGGCGCCGTCCACCTCCAGCACGTGGGGTGACAGCCGGCGGGCCATCGCACCGTCCCAAACCTTGTCGGCGGTGCCACCCACGAGCAGGAACGGCGCTGTCGCGCGGCCCAACGCATCAGCCACCCACGGCAGGGTGAGCAGGGGCGTGAGCCACACGGCGGGCAGGGATCTCTCAGCGGCGACCGCTGCGGCGTTCGTGCCGAGCGACTTGCCGATCAGCAGTGGCCGACCGCCGACGGTGTCGATCAGTGGAACGATCTCCCCGCCGACCCAGCTCTCGATTTCTGGCTGATCAGGCCTCGGAAACTCCTGGGACCACGAGTGTCGATGCACCGTTGCGCCCCGCTGCTCCGCGACATCGCCGGCATACATCAGCAGGGGCGCGCCCGGCCCGAACCGGGCGCCGGGAATCACGACAGCGTCAGCCACGCGGACGACCTTACCGGCGACCGGCCGAGGACAGGCCGGGCGCGCAGTGGACGAACCGCCGGTCAGCCGGCGAGTTCTCGCAGAAGGCTTGTCCGGAAGATGACCCGCCTCGCCGCTGACCTCACCCACTTCCTCCGCACGTAGGGAAGGCGCTTCTGCGCCGTTCAGGGGTTGGTTGCCGGCCACCTGTCCGTGGCAAGATCCGCTAGGTGCAGATCGGGATGCTGGGACCGTTCGAGGTTCGCACCGGCGGCGGCGTCCTGGCGGACGCGCCGGGGGCCCGGTTGCGCGCGCTGTTGATCGCCCTCGCGCTCGAACCGGGTCACGTGGTCCCGAAGGCGACGCTCATCGACTGGATCTGGGGTGAGCGCCCGCCCGCCGACGCGGCGAACGCCCTGCAACGCCTGGTTTCCCGGCTGCGGAAGGTGCTGCCGGAAGGGTCGGTCGACGGGCAGACGGACGGGTACCGCTTGACGGTCGAACCCGACGCCGTCGACGCCGTGCGGTTCGAACGCCTCGTCGGCCAGGCCCGCACCGACGACGAGCCACGACGGGTACGGCTGCTGCGCGAGGCCCTGGCACTGTGGCGTGGTGCCGCCATGCAGGACGTCGGTCTTCCCGACAGCGCCGCCTTCGACGCGGCGGTCACCCGCCTTGAGGGACTACGCCTCGGTGCGCTGGAGGATCGGTTCGATGCGGAGATCAGCCTCGGCCAGGGCGCGGAGCTGGTCGGGGAGCTGACCGACCTGGTGGCCGCGCACCCGGTGCGGGAACGGCTGGTCGCCGCCCTGATGCGTGCCCTCATGGCGGCCGGCCGCGACACCGAGGCCCTGCTCGCCTACCAGCGCGCGAGAGAGTCCCTGGCCGACGCGCTGGGCGTCGACCCCTCTCCCGAGTTGTCCGCACTGCACGTCGCGCTGCTGCGGGGCGAGTCGGGGCGGCGGCGGGAGGAGAACCGGAAGACCAACCTGCGGGCCGAGCTGACGACCTACGTCGGCAAGGACGCTGATGTCGCCGCGGTCCGCGAACTCGTCGCCGAGCACCGGCTCACCACCCTGATCGGGCCGGGCGGCTCGGGGAAGACCAGGCTGGCCACGGAAACCGCGCGTACCCTGCTCGGCGAACTGCCGGACGGCGCCTGGCTGGTGGAGCTCGCGTCCATCGGCGCGGACGGTGACGTGGCGCAGGCGACCCTCACGGGGCTCAGCCTCCGGGATGCGCTGCTCGGCGGGGCGCCGAACATGGAGCTGACGGACCGGCTCATCGCCGCGATCCACGACCGCGAGGCGCTGCTCATCCTGGACAACTGCGAGCACGTGATCGAGTCGGCGGCGGCGTTTGCGCATCGGGTGCTCGGGGAGTGCCAGCGGCTGCGGATCCTGGCGACGAGCCGGGAACCGCTCGGCATCACCGGGGAGGCGCTGTGGCTGGTCGAGCCACTGGCCCTCCCGGAGGGGGACGCCGCCCCCGGCGAGATCGCCTCCTCTCCCGCCGTCCAGCTGCTGCGGGACCGGGCGGGCGCGGTGCGCAAGGACCTCGGGACCGACGCCCAGACGCTGTCGACGATGGTGCGGATCTGCCGGGCGCTGGACGGGATGCCCCTGGCGATCGAGCTGGCCGCGGCCCGGTTACGCACCATGTCCGTCGACCAGCTCGCCCATCGGCTCGACGACCGGTTCCGCCTGCTGACCGGCGGTAGCCGTACCGCCCTGCCCCGGCACCGGACGCTGCGCGCGATGGTCGACTGGAGCTGGGAGCTGCTCACCGACGCGGAACGGACGGTGCTGCGGCGGCTCTCGGTGTTCTCGGGTGGGGCGAGCCTGGACGCGGCCGAGCGGGTCTGCGCCGGCGACGCGGTCGAGCAGGAGCAGGTGCTCGAACTGCTCACCGCACTGGCCGAGAAGTCGCTGCTGGTCGCCGAGGGCGCCGGCGCGCCGCGCTACCGGATGATCGGCACGATCAAGGAGTACGCCGGGCACCGGCTCGCGGAGGCGGGGGAATCCGAGCTGGCGCGCCAGGCGCATCTGGCCTGGTGCACCGAACTCGCCGAGGCCGCGGAGCCGCATCTTCGCCGTGCCGAGCAACTGGACTGGCTCGCCACGCTCGGCGCCGAGCACGACAACATCAGTTCCGCGATACGCGGTGCGCTCGCGGCCGGCGACGCGCAGGCGGCGATGCGGCTCGCGGCCGCCGCCGGCTGGTACTGGTGGCTCAGCGGGCACAAGGCCGAAGGCATCGAGCTGATCATCGCGGCCACCGAGACGCCCGGGGAGGTGCCCGACGAGATCCGGGCCATCGTGTACGCGCTCGTCGTGCTGTTCGAGGGCTCCGGGCGGGCCGACGAGCACGACACGGCCGAGTGGATTCACAAGGCGTACTGGTTCAGCCGGCGCGCCGAGTCCCGTAACCCGCTGCTGGGGTTGGTCGAGCCGCTGGAGCGCATGTTGCAGGCCCCGGACGCCTTCCTGCCCGCGTGGGAACCGCTGCTGGACGACGGGGACCCCTGGGTGCGCGCACTGGCCCGGTTCCACCTCGGCAAGATGAGGATCATGCTCGGCCAGGGCGGGCGGGACGCGGATGCGCATCTCGAGAAGGCGCTCGCCGAGTTCCGGGCGCTCGGTGAGCGGTACGGGATCTCGATGGCCCTGTGCGAGCTGGCGGACCGGATCGCCGTGCGCGGCGAATTCACCCGGGCGTGCGAGCTCTACGAACAGGCGGTCGCGGCCGTCACCGAGGTCGGCTCTCTGGAGGATGTCATCCGGATGCGGGCGCGCCAGGCGCAGTTGTACCGGCTGCTGGGCGACGAGGGGTCCAGCGCGGTCGCCCTGGCCGAGGCGCGACGGTGCGCGGAAGGGGTCACCTGGCCGGATGCGCTGGCCGAGTTGGCCCTCTCGACGGCGGAGCTCGCCCGCTGGCGCGGCGACGCCGAGGAGGCGTACCGGCAGCTCGACGTCGCGACGACCCTGCTCGGGGACGACGTGCAGCAGACGAGCGTCCGCGCGACGATTCACCACCTGCTCGGCTGCCTCGCCGAGGATCTCGGCGAGGCCCGTACGCACCATGCGGCGGCCTGCCAGGCGGCCGCCGAGGCGGGGCACGCGCCCCTGGTCGCGCAGGTGCTCGTCGGGGTCGCGGACCTGGCACTACGCAGCGAGGAGTACGAGCAGGCCGCGCGGCTGCTCGGGGCGAGCGCCGGGATACGCGGGTTGACCGATCGCTCTCAACCCGACGTGGCGCGGATCGGGCAGGCCGCGCGAGGCCGCCTCGGCGATGAACGGTTCGCCGAGGCGGCTCGGGACGGCGCGCAGACGACCTGGTCCGAACTCGTCAAGGACACCCTCGCCTCCTGACGGGTGGCGGGCACCGTCAGCCCGCGGCGCGGTGGATGGTGATGTCGCCGTGCCGGCTACGGGCGTGCACCGTGAGCGTGGTGTCGGACGGGCCGGGGTTGTCCTGGGACCGGACGGAGTCGCGCACCGCCCCCCGCTTGCTGTCGGCGTCCACCCGCGCGACGGCGCCCTCGCTGATGCCGACCTCGATGTCTCCCGAGTGGTTCACCAGCTCCGCCTGGCCGCGGGTCAACCGGCCGATCCGGATGGCGCCGTCGCCGGTCCTAGCGGCGACGCCGCCGTCGGCGCGGTCGATGTCGAAACGGCCGCTGCCACTGCTGAGGTCGAGGTCGCCCGCCGCGTGGCCGATCCAGACCTGGCCGCCGGAGCTGGACAGCTTGACGGTGTCCTCGACCTCGCCGATCCGCATCGCGAAGGCGGCGCCCTCGATGGTGGCGCGCCCGGCCAGGCGGCCGATCGCGACCGCACCGGCCCCGATGTTGGCCTGGAGAGCGCCGATGCGGTCGAGCCGGACCTGCCCCGACGCCATGTGCAGCTCGCACTCTCCGAACGAGCCGTCCGCGGTCACCTCCGAGTGCGCGAGGTAGGACACCAGGCCGGAACCGGCGGGTAGGTCGATCGTGATGGCGACCGAGCCGTTCCTGTCCCCGGAGGCGGTCGTCTTGACCGACAGTTGACCGCCGGCGAAGTCGACCCTGGTCTTGTCGGCCACCCGGATGTCCGACGGGCTCGCCTTGTCGATGGGCTCCACCAGCACGACGGTCTCGGTACGGTCGCTCGCGGTGACCCGCACCCGAGCGCCGGCGACGACAACGGTGGCGAGGATGGGTCCTGGAGTGGCGAAGGTGCGCATGGCACGTCTCCTCTTGTCTGTGCTTGATCGCGTTGGTGGGCGGATCAGCCGCCCGCGGCGCGCGCTCGTCGCTGGCGAGCGCGCGCCGTCGGGTCGTTGCCGGCTGCGGGCGGGTCACGAAGGCCCTCGGCTGGGCGTTACGCGCGCTTGTTGAACGTGGACCGCGCCCACAGGTAGCCGACGAGGGCGATGCCGACGCACCAGGCGACGGCGGTGATCGCGTCGCTGGAGGACGGCGCGCCGTTGAGCAGCCCACGCAGGGTCTCGATGATCGGCGTGAAGGGCTGGTACTCGGCGAACTGGCGCAGACCCGGCCCCATCTTGTCGGCCGGCACGATCGCGCTGCTGAAGAACGGCAGCATGACCAGCGGCACGGCGGCCAGGCCCGCCGTCTCCGGCGACTTCGCCGCCAGGCCCAGGGCGACCGTGAGCCAGCCGGCCGCGACACCGAGCAGTACGACGATGCCGACCACACCGAGCCAGTCGAGGGAACTCGCCGACGGGTCGAATCCCAGCAGGAAGGCCACCCCGACGAGCGCCCCGATGGCGATCAGGTTGGTCAGCAGGCTGGCGACGACGTGACCGGCCAGCACCGCGCCACGGGAGACGTCCATGGCCTTGAACCGGTTGATGATGCCCTTGGTCATGTCGGAGTTCACCGACGTCGCGGTGGCCCCCAGCCCGTAACAGACGGCCAGCAGCATCAGCCCTGGCGTCGCGTAGTCGATGTAGTCGACACCGACGTTGAAGGCGTCTCCGAACATGTAGACGAACATCAGCATGATCACGAGCGGCATCAGGACCGCGTTGAACACCGAGGTCGGGTTGCGGGCGATGTGCTTGAAGTTGCGACGCAGCATGACGATCGAGTGGGACTTGGCGCTCATTTGGCGACCACCTCCGTGGCGTGGCCCGTCAGGGCGAGGAAAACGTCATCGAGGTCCGGTGTGTGGACGGAGAACTCATCGGCGCTGATCGAGTGCTCGTCGAGCCGGTCCAGCAGGGTCCGCAGCGACTTCGTCCCGCCGTCGCCGGGAACCCGCAGGGCCAGTGCCTCGTCGTCCCGGGTGGAGTCGGCGAGGACCCGCGCGGCGGCGTCGAGTTCGGCGACGGTGGTGAACCTGAGCCGGACATGGCTGCCCGGGACCTGGCGCTTGAGCTCGTCGGGAGTGCCCTGGGCGACCAGGCGGCCCTGGTCGAGCACCGCGACCCGGTCGGCGAGCTGATCGGCTTCCTCGAGGTACTGGGTGGTGAGGAAGATGGTGACGCCGTCGGTCACCAGCTCGCGGATGATCTCCCACATCGTGCGCCGGCTGCGCGGGTCCAGCCCCGTCGTCGGCTCGTCCAGGAAGATGATCCGTGGCCTGCCGACCAGCGTCATGGCCAGATCCAGCTT
This sequence comes from Micromonospora sp. NPDC004551, assembly GCF_040609975.1. NCBI lineage: Bacteria > Bacillati > Actinomycetota > Actinomycetes > Micromonosporales > Micromonosporaceae > Micromonospora > Micromonospora sp. NPDC004551. The sequence continues at coordinate 8,922 of NZ_JBEXLM010000001.1, forward strand.
CCGGCGCATGCCCCCGGAGTAGGTCGACGCCGGCTTCTGCGCCGACTCCACCAGATCGAACCGCTCCAGCAGTTCGGCGACGACCCGCTCGCCGGAGGCGACGCGCTTGAGATCCGCCATCAGTTGCAGGTTCTCCTGCCCCGTCAGCAGCTCGTCGACCGCCGCGAACTGACCGGTGACCCCGATCGCCGCACGCACCGCCCTGGTCTCGGTCGCGACGTCGTGCCCGGCAACCCGTACCGTTCCGCCGTCGGCCTTCATCAACGTGGTCAGCACGTTGACCGTGGTCGTCTTGCCCGCCCCGTTCGGGCCGAGCAAGGAGAAGATCGAGCCCGTACGCACATCCAGGTCGATGCCGTCGAGCACCACCTTGTCCTTGTAGGCTTTCCGCAGCCCGGAAACCGCAATCGCTGAACTTGTCATGCGGCCAACTATCGGGAGCCGGCCTGTCACCCCCCTGACACGGCACTGACACGTCCACTGACACGGCGTGCCACGTCGTCGCGACCGATGGCCTGTTGCCGACGGCTGCGGCGGTGGTCGGCGGCGTGTGGGCGGCTCGCCGATCCCGCAACCGTCGCTGATGCAGTTCGGTCAGAACTGCTGACCGGATGGTGGGGTGCCGCCGGTGGCCGGCCGACGCGAGGATGAGCGGCATGGGGTTTGGTTTCAAGACCACCTGGCTCGCGGTCCGGAAGCGGAGCCCGGAGGAGGTCGCCGACGCGCTGCAGTTGGCCGACCGCGAGCGTCTTCCCTGGGACGAGGGCACCGACCGCGCGTACGTGTCCGGTGTGTACGTGGCCGGTCCCGTGGACGGGTGGACGCTGGCCCACGGCCGGCGCGGTCTCGCACCGCTGGACTACAGCGCCGCCGACCCCCGGTTTCCCGAATGGCTCGCGGCCCTGAGCGTGCGGCTGGGCGAGATCCAGTTCTTCGTCAACGAGCGGGGCTGGTTCGCCCACGGGTGGGCGCACGCAATCGACGGGGTGGTCCTGCGGGCGTTCGCCACCTTCGACGGCGACATCCCGCTGTTCCTCGGTGAACCCACGCCGGCGGAGCTGGAGGTCGGCAAGGGCCTGCGCGGCTATGCGGACGACTGGCGGGACTGGCAGGAGGAGGACTGGGACGCCTGGTACGCCTCGGCGCCCGACGAACACGACGTGCTCAAGCTGGCGGCCCGGTGGAGCCTCAACCCTCTCCTGGTCGACGGCGAGCATGTCGACCCGGGGATCTACGGCATGCCCGTGCGGCAGTCCTGACCTGGGCGACGACGCAAGCATCAGCCGGCGTGGGCCGGTTCAGCCGCCGAAGCGACGCCAGGCGTCCTCGGCGACGGCGTTGACGCTCTCGCGTGCGGCGATGAGGTCGGCGGCGGTGAACTGCCCCGCCTCGCCGGCACGCCAGGCGACGGCCCGCCGCGCGAGCTCGGCGTACTCGGGAAAGAGGCGTGCGAGATAGGTGCCCGCCGCGGCCTTCGAGATGATGTCGCCGTGGGCGAGCGTGTAGTGCAGGCGCGCGGGTCCCAGCATGAACCAGCTCACGACTCCGCCGTCCACGACGCTGGCGGGGTCCACGTCCGCGAGTTCCGCCGCGAACGTCGTCACCGTCGACTGCCAGTACTCCCGCAGGTTGTCGAGGTTGTATCGGCGAAGCTGCTCCGGGTCGATCTGTATCCCCAACTCGGCGACGGCTGGGCCGCGCACCGGAATGCCGTGGCGCCGGAGGGTCAGCCAGAGGACCGGGGTCAGCTCGCCGCACGGCGTATCGGTCCGGAATTCGCCGTCGACGACGAACGGGACCGCTCGGCGGTCGGTGGGCCAGGGCCGGGTCAGCGCAGGTTCGAGGTAGACCGCGTCGAAGTGCGGTGACCGAGGCATCCCGGCGTGGATCGCCGCGAGCTGGGCCAGGTCGTCGCCGGTCGGCGGGCGCGATGTCAGGATCACCGTGTCGACGTCACTGGCGCCGGGCTGCCAGGCGCCGAGCGCAGCGGACCCGACGACGTAGAGGCCGTGCACATACCCGGGCAGGGCCCGATCGACCGCGTGCAGATAGCGCCGGGCCAGTTCCTCGATCACTCCGGTGACGCTAGCCACCGGCCGCAGCCTGGACGGTCCTCATCCGAGGTCGAGGACGTGTCGCAGGGCGGGCTTCCCGTCGAGCTGCACCTCCTCGACCGGCACGAACCCGGTCCGCCGGAGCACCGCCAGCGAGGCCGGGTTCGCCAGCGCCGCCGAGGCGACCAGCCGCCGCAGGCCGTACTCCTCGCGGGCCAGCGTGGCGACCCGGCGGACACTCTCCCGGGCCAGGCCGCGCCCGGCGGCCCGCTCGGCCACCCGGTAGCCCAGCTCGGCGCTGCCGTCGGCGACGTCGACCAGGTTGAACCGGCCCAGCACGGTGCCGTCCTCAGGATCGACCAGGACGTGGAAGTGGCACAACCCGGTGTCCTGCTCGGCCAGCAGGCCGATGAGCCGGTCGCTGAACTCGTGGAAGTAGTCGTCGCCGCGGTCCGGCACGAACCGGGCGAAGTAGGCCCGGTTCGCCTGCTCGAAGCGGAGCAACGCGGGGGCGTGCCGGATGGCGAGCCGTTCGAGTTCGGGCATCAGGCGACGCTAGCAACCCGCAGGTCGGCCAGCAGATCCTCCACGGCGGCGAACTCGTCCGGCCGCAGCGGGCCCTGGGCGAGCGCGCCCGCGTTCTGCTCGACCTGGGCGACGGTGCGGAATCCCGGGATCGGGACGGTGGCTCCGCTGCGTGCCCACAGCCAGGCCAGCGCGCCCTGGGTGGGCGTACGGCCGCCGGTGGCGAACACCTCCCGAAGGGCCTCCACCCGGGCCAGCCACTCGGGTGCCCCGGCGCCGTCGCGGAAGTACGTCATCCAGTCGTAGCTCTGCGACCGCACGTCGTCCCGGGCCACCGTGCGGCCGTCGGCGTACTTGCCGCTGAGCAGGCCCATGGCGAGCGGACCGCGGTTGATGCTGGCCAGCCCGGCCCGCTCACACAGCTCGATCATCGCCGGCCGGTCGGCCAGCACCGACATGTCGTGCTGCACGGCCGTGCAGTGCGGGCCGGCGTCGGCGAAGGCGGCGGCGCGTTCCGGGTCGTCGGTGCTCCAGCCGTACGCCCGGATCTTGCCGGCGGTGACCAGGTCCTCCAGCGGGGCGACGAGGTCCAGCGCCTCCGCGATCGGCAGGTCGCCGAGGTGGAGCTGGTAGAGGTCGACGTGGTCGGTGCCCAGCCGCCGCAGCGAGCCGTCCAGGCAGCTGCGCAGGTACGCGACGCTGCTGTCCGTGCCGAGCGCCTCCCGGGTCCGCTCGTCGAAGGTGAACCCCCACTTCGTGGCGATGACCACCCGGTCCCGGTCGGCGCCGAGCGCCCGGCCGAGCACCACCTCGCTGTGCCCGGCGCCGTAGCTGCTCGCCGTGTCGAAGAACGTCACGCCGAGTTCGAGGGCCCGGCGGACGGCCCGGGTCGACTCGGCGTCGTCGACCCGGCCCCAGCCGTACTGGTTGGTGCCACCGGCGTACGGGCCGCCGATGGCCCAGCAGCCCATGCCCAGCGCGCTGACCTCGATGCCGCTCCGCCCCAACGTGCGCTTCATGATCCGCTCCCCGCTCCCGCAATCGTGGTTCCGCCGGTTGCCACTCTGCGGCTTCGAGCGGGCTCGAAGTCAAGACCCTGGATACCAGCGCAGCTCGACGGTGTTGCCGTCCGGGTCGCGGACGTAGATCGAGGTGGCCGTGCCGCGCGCCCCGAAGCGCGGCACCGGCCCGGTCAGCACCGTGAACACCCCGGCCTCGACCACCTCCGCCCAGTCGAGCGGTTCGACCACCAGGCAGAAGTGGTCCACGTTCGACCCGTCCGGCTCGCCGCGGACCAGGTCGATGATGGTGTCGGCGTTGACGCGTACGGAGGGGAAGGGCACCTCGCCGGCGCGCCAACGGTCGACGCGTACGGGCGCCAGCCCGAGGGTGTCGCAGTAGAAGGTGAGGGACCGTTCGACGTCGGTGACGGCGAGGACCAGGTGGTCGAAGCCGGTCACCCGCACGGCGCTCACCGGGTCTCCAGCGCGTACGCGCCGCGCAGCCAGCCGGTGAACAGCGCCGGGTCGATCTCGTCGACGGTGCGCAGCTTGACCGAGGCCATCCGGCGCGCGCCCGGGGTGAGCCGCCCGGAGTCGTCGGCGACGTCCTGCCCCCGCCACAGCCCGAAGGTGACGTACGCCGGGTACGCCTTGACCAGGCACACCGGGGTCTGGCCGGGCCGGTCGCCCAGCCCCCAGACCGGGTGGCCGTGCCACATGGCGCCGGTGGCCTCCGGCACTGCGGCCTCGATGACGGAACGCAGCTTCTCGGCGGTCTCGCGCAGCGGCGCGTCGAGGCCGGTCAGATAGGTGGTGACGGGATCCATGTGGTCCTCCTGGGTGCGGTGGGAACACCGTCAACACTCGTCTGCCGCGCCGTCCGGACCAAGACGCGATCGGGCTACGATCGTTGACCACGATTCAACGATGGGGGCCGGCGGTGCTGGAGCGGTACGAGGTCGAGACCTTCCTGACCCTCGCCGAGGAACTGCACTTCGGCCGGACCGCCGAGCGGCTGCGGGTGACCACCGGGCGGATCAGCCACGTGGTGCGGAAGCTGGAACGCCGGATCGGCGCGCCGCTCTTCGAGCGGACCAGCCGGGTGGTCCGCCTCACCCCGATCGGCGCCCGCCTCGCCGACGACCTGCGGCCCCTGGTCGCCGGCATCGAGGACGCCGTCCAACGCGCCGTCGACGCCGGGCGCGGGCTCACCGGTGAGCTGCGGGTGGCGTACGTCGGTGAATCGACCGCGCCCGTGCTGCTCAGGGCCGTCACCCTGTTCACCGAGCGCCACCCGGACTGCGTGGTGCACGTCCACGAGGCCCCGCTCGCCACCACCCGGTCGAGCCTCCAGGACGGCTCGATCGACGTGCTGATCGCCTCGTACCCCTTCGACGGTATGGCGAACGGCCCGGCGCTGCTGCACGAGGCCCGGGTGCTCGCGGTGGCCGCGGACCATCCGCTGGCGGGCGCGGAGTCGGTGTCGCTGGAGGTGCTGGCCGAGCATCCGGTGGTGCAGTACCCGGCCGTGACCTCGGCCGCCTTCAAGCGGGACCGCACCCCCGACCGGACCCCGTCGGGCCGGCCGGTGCCGCCGGGCCCGGCGGGCGCCACCTTCTCCGAGATGCTGGCCCTGGTGGCGATGGGGCGCGGGGTGCTGCCGGTGGGCGAGCAGGCCCGGCACTACCATGCCCGGCCCGACCTGGCGTACGTGCCGATCCGCGACGCGCCGCCGATCCGGCGCGGCCCGGTGTGGCTGGCCAGCAACACCACCACCCGGGTACGCGAGTTCGTCCGCGCCGCGGTGGACGCCAACCCCGCTCCGGCGGCCTGAGGCTGTCGGACCCGGCTGGCAGCATGACGGCGTGCGGGACGAGATCCGGGCGCTGGTCGAGGCGTTGACGCCGGGCGACGAGCAGGAGGCGCGGCACCGCGCCACGACGCTGGCCTGGCTGGCCGCGACGGAGGACATCTTCCGCCGGGCGAAGCCGCGCACGCCCTCGCCGCACCTGGTGGCCTACTTCCTGCTCCGCGACGAGACCGACGGCGCCGTGCTGCTGGTCGACCACCGTAAGGCCGGCATGTGGCTGCCCAGCGGCGGCCACGTCGAGCCGGGCGAGCACCCCGCGCAGACCGTACGCCGGGAGATGGTGGAGGAATTGGGCGTGCCGGCCGTCTTCGCGCCGGACCTCGGCGACCGCCCGGCCTTCCTCACGGTTACCGAGACGGTCGGTCCGCCGAAGGAGCGGCACACCGACGTCAGCCTCTGGTATGTGCTGTCCGGCAGCCGCGACCAGAAGCTGACCCCCGACCCGGCCGAGTTCCGGGGCGTCCGCTGGTGGACGCCCGCCGAGGTCGCCGCGGCCCCGCCCGGGACGGTCGAGCCGCACCTCGGCCGGATGCTGGCGAAGCTCAGCCGATGCTGACCCTCAGCGGGTGCAGGTCCCGGCGGGGGGTCAGCGCGGTGGCCAGCAGGATCAGCGCTGCGGCCAGGCCGACCAGGAAGAACAGCGAGAGGGTGGGCTGACCGAGCCACTCCCAGAGCGGGTGCCAGCTCGGGTGCGGCTCGTCGAGGTGGTGCCGGGCCAGCGACGAGGTGGCGAGCAGCGCGGGCACCCACCAGAAGAACAGGGTGACTCCCAGCAGCAGCGGCGCCCGCCGCCGGCCCTCGGTGCGCCGGCTCGCCCAGGCGAAGACCAGCCAGGCCAGCACGCCACCGACCAGCCCGGCCAGCACGGCGACGGGCAGCACGGCCGGCGGCGCGGCCCGTTGCAGCCCCACCCCGAGGTACGAGCCGAAGGACCGCGGGTCGTCGAAGGTGGCCCGCAGCACGGTGTCGCCACGGCGGGCCACCAGGACCGTCTCGACGGGCTGGCTCGCCGGGTCGCAGCGCGGGTCGGCGCAGGTCTGGAGCACCTCGGAGGTCGGCTCGTACACCTCCCAGCCGGCGGCCCGGAGGCGCTGCTGCGCCGTCGCGAGCGTCTGCGCCTCGGGCGTCGGCATCGGCCCGGTCGCGGAGCCGCCGGTCGTCCCCTCCTGGTATTCGCCGCCGTCGCCGAGCAGCAGGCTGCGCAGGGACGCCCGGGACAGCGGCTGGCCGTAGATGACGAACAGCGCGCGGGCGGCCGACACGTCCTCGCCGAGCTGGTGGCCGGGGAACGCCTCGGCGAAGACCGCGGTGAACTCGGCCCGGTCGGGCTGCGGCCGGGAGGTCTCCCAGGCCGCCCGGGCGGCCAGCGCGCCGATGAACAACCCGCAGATCAGCGCGGTGAGGACGGCCCACACGCCGACCGTGCGGCTGGCCGGCCGGCCCAGGCGGCAGCGCAGGCCGGCCCGGACCAGGTCGGCCGCCTCGCGCAGGGTGGGCCGGGTCCGCCCGGCGGGCGCGCCGTCCAGCAGCAGGCCGAGGATCTCCTCGCCACGCTCCCGCCGGTAGGCGCGGGGGTAGGCGAGCAGCAGGCGCCGGAAGCGGCGGGTGAGCGACATGGTCTCCCCTGCGGTTGAAAGGCGTGGGCGGACGCGGTTCAGACGGTGCGGGGACGCAGGGCGCGCAGCCGGGCCTCGGCGGCGGTGGTGAGCTGACGCAGCCGGGTGGTCTCGGCGCTCAGGGCGTCGAGGCCGGCGGAGGTGAGCCGGTAGTAGCGGCGCAGCCGGCCGTCCACCACCTCCTCGTGGTCGGGCTCGACCAGGCCCTGCGCGGTGAGGCGGTCCAACGCGGTGTAGAGGGTGCCGGGCAGCAGGGTGACGCGCGCGGCGGAGAGCGCGGCGACCTCCTGGATGATCCCGTAGCCGTGCCGGGGGTCGCCGGCGAGCGCGGTGAGGATCAGGAACGTGGGCTCCCGCATCTGAGTCACACCGTCAACATATATAAGTGATCGATACATCGTCAACGCCTTGACCCTGCCCCTGCGGCAAGGCCCAGCGTGGTCCGTGCCGGTCGCCGCGACCGGCACGAGGAGACGCGACCGGCGCGAGGAGGATAGGCCCGTGCAGCTGCTGACCATCGGGGCGTTCGCCCGTGCGGCGCGCCTGACGCCGAAGGCGTTGCGGCTCTACGACGAGTTGGGGCTGCTGCCGCCCGCCGCCGTCGACCCGCACTCGGGCTACCGGTACTACGCGCCCGCCCAGCTCGACCGGGCCCGGCTCATCGCCGCGCTGCGCCGGGCCGGCATGCCGCTGGCCGAGATCCAGGCCGTCTGCGGCCTGCCGCCGGACGCCGCGGCCGAGGCCGTCGACGCCTGGTGGCGGCGGGTCAGCGCCGACACGGCAGCCCGTGGTCGCACCGTCGCGCTCCTCGTCGACCAACTCACCGAGAGGGGCACCACCATGTCCGACACCACCTTCCGGTACGCCGTCCGCTGCGAGACCGGCACCGTCCGGGACTCCAACGAGGACACCGCGTACGCCAGCGGGACCCTGCTCGCCGTTGCGGACGGCATGCGCGGCCCGGGCGGGGCCGCCGCCAGCGCCGCCGCCGTGGACGCCCTGCGGCCGCTGGAGCCGGCCGACGTGCCGGCCTCCGAACTGCTCGCCGCGCTGGCCGACGCGGTGGGCGCCGCCGACCGGGCGGTACGCGCGCACGCCACCGACGCCCACCAGCCGGTCACCACACTCACCGCCATCCTGCGGCGCGGCACCCGGCTGGCCCTCGTGCACGTCGGGGACACCCGGGCGTACCTGCTGCGCGGCGGCGAGCTGTCCCGGCTGACCCAGGACCACACCTACGTCCAGTCGCTGGTCGACCAGGGCAGGCTCACCCTGGCCGAGGCCGGGGCCCATCCGCAGCGGGCCCTGCTGGCCCGGGCGCTCGGGGCCGGTGAGGTCGAGGCGGATCTGGGGCTGCGCACGGCCCTGGCCGGCGACCGCTACCTGCTCTGCTCCGACGGGCTCGCCGCGGTGGTCGAGCCCGCGGCGTTGCACGCGGCGCTCGCCGAGGCCGATGACCCGGAGGCCGCCGTCGGGCGGCTGGTCGACCTCGCGTATGCCGCGGGCGCCCCCGACAACATCGCCTGCGTGGTCGCCGATCTCGTGGCGGCGTAGTGGGTCGACCCGGGTCGGCCTGTCCGACCCGGGTCGTACCCTGGCGATCATGCGGATTGGCATCGTGATCCTCCCCGACCAGCGCTGGTCGGACTCCCGGCGGCGCTGGCAGCAGGCGGACGAGTGGGGCTTCGACCACGCCTGGACCTACGACCACCTGGGGTGGCGCGACCTGGTCGACGGTCCGTGGTTCGACTCGATGACCACGCTGACCGCCGCCGCGACGGTGACCTCCCGGATCCGCCTCGGCACCCTGGTCGCCTCGCCGAACTTCCGGCACCCGGCGGCGTTCGCCCGGCAGGTGACCGCGCTGGACGACGTCTCCGGGGGGCGGGTGCTGCTCGGCCTCGGGGCCGGCGGCATCGGCTTCGACTCGGCGGTCCTCGGCGGCGAGACCCTACCGCCCCGGCAGCGGGTCGACCGGTTCGCCGAGTTCACCGAGCTGCTCGACCTGATCCTGCGGGAGGACGGCACGACCTGGCGCGGCGAATGGTTCGCCGCGGTCGACGCGCGGAACAACCCCGGCTGCGTCCAGCAGCCCCGGGTGCCGTTCGTGGTCGCCGCGAACGGGCCCCGCTCGATGCGACTGGCCGCCCGCTTCGGCCAGGGCTGGGTGACCACCGGTCTCGGCGGCGACGACCTGGAGAGCTGGTGGTCGACCGTGGCGGAGCTGTCCGCCCGGCTGGACGCGACGTTGGAGCAGGCCGGCCGGGACCCGGCCACCCTCGACCGCTACCTGTCGCTCGACTCGGCGCCGGCCTTCTCGCTCACCAGCGCGGACTTCTTCGCCGAGCAGGTCGCCCGCGCCGCCCGGCTGGGCTTCACGGATGTCGTGACCCACTGGCCTCGGGCCAGCAGCTGGTACGCCGGCGACGAGGCGGTCCTGGTGCAGGCGGCGGAGCTCCTGCCGGAGCTGCGCCGGGCCTGAACGATCAGGTGCCCAGGTCGCCGGTGCTGATCCCGCCGTCCCCGGCGGACACCAGCCGGAACCGGATGCAGACCACCTGGGTGTCGTCGTCGACCGGGAAGCCCACCCGGGCCCAGTAGCGGCGGTGGCCCTCGCGCCACTCCTCGATGGACCGGTCCCCCTCGCCCTCGGAGCGGGCGAAGTCCCAGGTCACGTCGGCGAAGCGGACCACCTCGACGCCGGTGACCTCGACCACGCCGATCAGCTTGTCGTCGTCGTCCACGAGGACCAGCCGCTCACCGGCGTGTTCCAGCTCCTCGTTCTCGGCGGCGTACTCGTCGGTCAGCAGGCCGGCCGTGGCCGTCTTCACGCCGGAGAGCACGAGGGTGTTGAGGGTGGTGCGCAGCTCGCCGGGCGTGCCGAGGGCGAGGGTGCGGAGTCCACCGATGCGGGGCCACATCCTGCCGAGGCTAACCGCCGGCCGCCGGCCCGTCGCGGGATTTCGCCCGCGCTCGGGCCTGGCCGGGGTGTGCGCTGCGTCGAGGGTTTCGTCAGATGAGATGGCCCGCGTAGCCGGCGGCGGCCAGCACCCGGGCGTCGCCCGTCGCGGCGTGCGCCTCCAGCACCGCGTCGGCCAGCTTCACCACGTGCGCGTCGCCGTGGCGGGCCGCCCGCGCGAACACCTCCGCGGGCTCCCGCTCCGTCAGGGCCGGTGCGGGGGCCGGGGTCGGTGGGGCGTACACCGAGGTCACGGCGGCCGAGGCCGACCAGGCCGCGGCGACGCTCGGCGCCCAGAGCGCCGGATCCAGGGCCGGCAGGGTACGGAGCACCGCGGTCGGCGCGGTCACCGCGTGCACCAGCATCACGGGGTTGCCGTGCCCGAACCGCAGGTAGTCCAGCGCGGTCCGGTGCACCAGTTGGGTGAGGGTCCGTTCGGCCTCGGCGGGGTCGGCGGGTGGGCGCAGCGCGGCCGCCGCGTCGGACCACCCGGGCAGGTCGGGCAGCCGGCCCAGCCGGTCGCGGATCCCGCCGGTCTGTGCCGGGATCCGGGGCACCGCCGCGAGCGCGGCCGGCACGCCGGACCGGCCGGTGAGCGGCCCGGCGCCGGGCACGGGCTGCCAGCGGGCGGCCCAGTAGCCGAGCGCCTGGCCCAGCTCGGCCAGCCGCTGCGGGTTCGCCCCGTCCGTCCGCAGCACCCGCACCGCGTGCCCGACCCGGATCACCCCGTGGGTGGCCCCGGCCGCGATGCCCGGCAGTAGCCGCGGCCACCAGTCGCCGAGGACGTCGTGCCAGGGGCGGTCGCGCAGCTCCCGGTCGAAGTGGGCGAGCCAGTCGCCGGCCCGTTTCGGGTCGCCCAGGGCGGCCCGCCAGTCGTCGATCGGCCGCAGCCCGCGGGGCAGCTCGTCGAGCCGGCCCAGGTAGTCGTCCAGCCAGCGGTGCACCCGGGTGCCGTGGCCGTGGCGGATCAGCGCCTCGACCGCCATCGGTCCGTGGTTGGAGAGCCAGCCCTCGAATTCCGGGCCGGTCCGGTGCAGCCGTTGGTACGCCTCGTCCAGGATGCCGTCGTCCATACGACGATCCTCGGAGTTGAAGCTCCCTTCAGGTCAAGCCTCCGGCAACTGCTCCCCGGTGAGCAGGGCACGCAACCGCAGCCGTTCGGCGACCGGCGCCGGGCAGGTCGCGACGATCGCGACCGTCCCCACGAACTCGGCCCCGCTGTCCCGGACCAGGCGGTGCAGCGCGTCGAGTTGCGCCCCGGTGGCCACCCAGTCGTCGGCCAGCAGCACCCGGTCGCCGGGGCCGAGGCGGCGGGCGTCCACGCCGACACGGAGCCGCCGGTCCCGGTAGTCCGGGGGTGTCTCGGCCCAGCGCATCGGCCCGACCCGGCGCCGCTCCCCGCCGTCCTTGTAGGCGGGCAGGAATCCGGCGCCGGTGGCCACCGCGACCAGCGGGCCGAGCAGCAGCCCGGTCACCTCGGGGGCGATCACGACGGTCGGCCGGGTGGTCGGGAAGAGGCCGGCCAGGGCGGGCCCGACCCCGGCCAGCACCTCCGGATCGCGCCACCAGCCGGACAGGTCGCTGACCAGATGGCTGCTCCCGGGGCCCGGGTCGACCCAGCGGAACAGCTCGACCAGGCGTCGGCTCAGCACGCCCTCCATCCTGGTCCACCGATGCCAGGCGCTGCCGCACCGGCCCCGGCCAGCGCTCATTCCGTCGTTCGGTGGAGGGGTGCTCGCTTGATCGGCTACACGTACCAGGGTAAATGTGGGCATAGCACCATGATCACGTTGACTTCGGAAGTGCTTCTCTCGTTACGGTCCGAGCCGGTTTGTTCCGCAGACGAAAGGACCGGGCGGTGGCTGGTAGGCACCTTCGTACCCGCAAGTTCTCCTCGCCGGCCGGCATCGCCGCCACCGCGGCCGTCGGTGTGGTGCTCGCCGTCGGCGGCACCGTCGGCGCGGTCCGGCTCACCTCGGCCGAGCCCGCCGCCGCGCCGGCCGCCGTCGAAGCCCTGCCCAGCACCCTCGCCCCCACCTCGGCGTCCCCCTCCGCCTCGCCGAGCGCGTCCCCGAGCCTCAGCCCCTCGCCGAAGGCCACCCCGAGCCCGACGGCGACCCGGACCCAGGCGGCGTCCCGGAGCAAGACCCGGACCGCCAGCCCGAAGCCGACCGCGAAGAAGACCACCACCGCCGCGAAGGTCGTGGACAGCGGCTCCTGCGGCGCGTCCTTCTACGACGAGGGGCAGATGACCGCGAACGGCGAGACGTTCAACCCGGACGCGCTGACCGCCGCGCACAAGACCCTGCCGTTCAACACGAAGGTCCGGGTGACCAACCCGGCCAACGGCAAGTCGGTCGTGGTCCGGATCAACGACCGCGGTCCGTACATCGACGGCCGTTGCCTGGACCTGTCCCGCGCCGCCTTCGCCGCGATCGCCTCGACCGACCTCGGCGAGCTGACCGTCAGGTACGAGGTCCTCGGCTGACCGGGTGACCGGCGGCGATCGGGTCGGCGGTGGGATCCGGCCGGACAGAACATCCTCGGACGACGGGCCAGGTTCATTCACCCGTTCACGTCCATCAGGCATGCTGTCCGGTGTACGCACGCAACCCTTCCAGTCGGGCCACGGCCCGCTGAGCCCCGGATCCCGCGCCGGCCTCGGCGCGGCCCTCGCGCTGCTCGCGATCGTCTCCGCCGTCGAGCTGGCCGACGGGCGCCCGGCGCACTACGTCGCCCTCATGGTGGCCGCCCCGTTCCTGGCCGCGGCGCTCGCGTCCTGGCGGGTGGTGCTCGGGGTGGGCCTGCTCGCCACCGGGATCGGGGCTGCCTTCGCCCTCGCCGAGCAGACCATGTCGCTGGTCACCGCGGTCAACGTGGCCGGCATCGCGCTGGCGACGGCGATCGCCGGCGCGGTGGCGGGGGTCCGCCAGCGGCAGTCCGAGCGGATCGCGGAGCTGTCCCGGCTCGCCTCGGTGGCTCAGCAGGCGGTGCTCCGGCCGCTCGGCCCGCAGGTCGGCACCCTGGCGGTGGCCGCCCGCTACATCTCCTCCACAGCGACCGCCGAGATCGGCGGCGACCTGTACGAGGCGATGGACACCCCGTACGGCGTCCGCATGATCATCGGTGACGTGCGCGGCAAGGGGCTGGACGCGGTCCGGCTGGCCAGCATCGTGCTCGGCTCCTACCGGCACGTGGCGTACGAGCGGGCCGACCTGCGGGCGGTGGTGACCGACCTGGACCGGGCGGTGGCCCGCAACGTGGGCGACGAGGACTTCGTCACCGCCGCGCTGGTCGAGGAGCGGGGCGGCACCCTCACCATCGTCAACTGCGGCCACCCGCCCCCGCTGCTGCTGCGCCGGGGCGCGGTCATCCCGCTCGAACCGCCGGCGCCCGCGCCGCCGCTCGGCTTCATGCCGGTGGTCCGGCCCCGGGTGGAGCGGCTGGAGCCGGGCGACCGGCTGCTGCTCTTCACCGACGGCCTGGGCGAGGCGCGCCGGGACGGGGAGTTCTTCCCGACCGCCGACCGGGCCTGGCGGCTGCTCGGCCACGGCACGGTGGCCGACGGTCTCGCCTCGCTGGAGACCGCCCTGGTCGAGTGGGTGCACGGCCGGCTCGACGACGACATCGCGCTGGTCCTGATGGAGTACACCGGGCCGCGCAGCGCCGCCGCCGAGCCCGTGCCGAGCTGGGAGGTCGGCGCGGCCGAGAGCTGAGCCCCGGCTCAGCCCTCCGCCAGCTCGTCGGTGGCCCGCCGGCCCGCCTCGCCGGCCCGGTGCAGGAAGTCGGCGATGAGTTCGAGCTGGGCCTGGTCGTAGCCCGCGCAGATGTCGTCCATCGACGCGTTCATGCCGGCGTAGAGGCCGTACAGCTCCGCGTTCCGTTCGCGCAGCGCCCGGACCGTGACCGAGCGGCGGTCGGCGGCCTCCGGATTCCGTTCCCGGACGATCCAGCCGCCCCGCTGGAGCCGGTCCAGGACGCCGGTCATGGTGGCGGGGTGCAGGCCGGCCCGGCGCGCCAGGGCGCCGGGGCTCAGGGGGCCGTGCCGGGCGATCAGGTCGAGGCAGTCCAGGTCGACATCCCGCAGCGCGAGGCGTACGCCGACGTGGTGGTTGAGCAGCGCTAGCTGGTTGCTCAGCTCCCGCATCGCCTCCTTGATCCGGGTGGCAGACCGACGGCGGTGCCGTGCGTCCTCAGATCCTACGGAATCCATATTGTTTGAGCCTCATATCAACTGTTACGGTTTCCATATCTTACGAGGCTCGGTCGCTGATCGGCCGGGGGCGAGGAGGCGTGGTCCATGAAGCTCACGATCGTCGGTGCCACCGGCGGCATCGGCCGGCACCTGGTCGACCAGGCCGTGGCGGCCGACGCGGACGTCACCGCCGTGGTGCGCGACCCGGCGAAGCTCACCGGGGCGCCGGTCCGGGTGGTCGCCGCCGACCTGGCCACGCCCGACCCGGCGGCACTACGCGCTGCGGTCGAGGGCGCCGACGCGGTCCTGTCCTGCCTCGGCCCGCGCTCGGCCGCCGACGCGGGCATCGCCTCCCGGGGCACCCGCGCTGTCGTCGACGCGATGGCCGCCGCCGGCGTACGCCGCATCGTGGTGGTCAGCGCGGCCCCGGTCGGCGTGGTGGCGTCCCCCGGTCGCCCGCGCCCGCCGCGCCGCGACCCGGGCGACGGCCCGCTCATGCGCTTCCTGCTCGGGCCGTTGATCCGGCGGGTCCTCGCCCGGCACTACGCCGACCTCGCGCTCATGGAGGAGGTGCTCCGGGACAGCGCGCTCGACTGGACGGTCGTCCGCCCGCCCCGGCTGACCGACAAGCCGCTGACCGGCGCCTACCGCACCGAGTACGGGCGCAACGTGCGGGGCGGCCTCACCGTCTCCCGCGCCGACGTCGCCCATGCCATGCGCCGGCTGCTCGACCGGCCCGAGTCGGTCCGGCGCACCGTCGGCATCGCGAACTGAGTGGGGGCGGGCGGTGCACACCGCGGCGGCGCTGGCGCTGGGGATTGCCGGAACCTGAACCGAAAGTGTGTAACCGCTGTCACTTCGGAGATCGGCTTGTCGTTGGCTACCCGCGAGTAATACAGTCTGGAGTTACTGATCGGTAACACCTGTCCGGAAGCGGGGCCAGCGAGCATGACCCACTACAAGAGCAACCTTCGGGACCTCGAGTTCAACCTCTTCGAGGTCTTCGGGGCGGACCGGACGTTCGGCCAGGCGCCGTACACGGACCTGGACGTCGACACCGCCCGTAGCTTCCTCTCCGAGGTCGACCGCCTGGCCCGCGAGGACCTGGCCGCCAGCTACTCGGACAGCGACCGCAACCCGCCGGTCTTCGACCCCGCCACGCACACCGCGCCGCTGCCGGAGTCGTTCAAGAAGTCCTACCAGGCATTCATGGACTCCGAGTTCTGGCGCCTGGACCTGCCCGAGGCCCTCGGCGGCACCAACGCCCCGCGCGCCCTCTGGTGGTCGCTCGCCGAGCTGGTCCTCGGCGCCAACGCCCCGATCTGGATGTACGCCTCCGGCCCGTCCTTCGCGCACGTGCTGCACGTCGAGGGCACCGAGCAGCAGAAGAAGTGGGCCCGGCTCTTCATCGAGAAGCAGTGGGGCTCGACCATGGTGCTGACCGAGCCGGACGCCGGCTCGGACGTCGGCGCCGGCCGCACCCGCGCTGTCCAGCAGCCGGACGGCTCCTGGCACATCGAGGGCGTCAAGCGCTTCATCACCTCCGGTGAGCACGACCTGACCGACAACATCGTCCACTACGTGCTGGCCCGCCCGGTCGGCGTCGAGGGCGTCGGCGGCCCGGGCACCAAGGGCCTGTCCCTCTTCGTCGTGCCGAAGTTCCACTTCGACGAGGAGACCGGCGAGCTGGGCGAGCGCAACGGCGTCTTCGCCACCAACGTCGAGCACAAGATGGGCCTGAAGGTCTCCAACACCTGCGAGGTGACCTTCGGCGAGCACGGCGTGCCGGCCAAGGGTTGGCTGCTCGGTGAGAAGCACGACGGCATCCGGCAGATGTTCATGATCATCGAGTACGCCCGGATGATGGTCGGCACCAAGGCGATCGCCACCCTGTCCACCGGCTACCTGAACGCCCTGGAGTACGCCAAGAACCGGGTGCAGGGCGCCGACCTGGTCCAGCAGACCGACAAGACCGCCCCGCGGGTGACCATCACCCACCACCCGGACGTGCGCCGCTCGCTGCTCCTGCAGAAGTCGTACGCCGAGGGTCTGCGCGCGCTGGTCTGCTACACGGCGAGCTGGCAGGACAAGGTCGCGGTCGCCGAGGCGGCCGGCGACGAGAAGGCCACCAAGCTGGCCAAGCGCGTCAACGACCTGCTCCTGCCGCTGGTGAAGGGCGTCGGCTCGGAGCGGGCGTACGAGCTGCTCGGCCACGAGTCGCTGCAGACCTTCGGCGGCTCCGGCTTCCTCCAGGACTACCCGCTGGAGCAGTACGTCCGGGACGCCAAGATCGACACCCTCTACGAGGGCACCACGGCGATCCAGAGCCTCGACCTGATCTTCCGGAAGATCGTCCGGGACAACGGCAAGGCCCTCATGGCGGTCGCCGGCGAGATCCAGGAGTTCATCGCCTCCGAGGCCGGCAACGGCCAGCTCAAGGAGGAGCGGCAGGCGCTCGGCAAGGCGCTCGGCGAGATCCAGAACATCCTCGGTGTGCTGATGGGCTGGCTGACCGAGGCCCAGGGCGGCGACGCCCGCGCCCTCTACAAGGTCGGCCTGAGCAGCCGCCGGTTCCTGCTGGCGATCGGCGACCTGGTGGTCGGCTGGCTGCTCCAGAAGCAGGCGGACGTGGCGTTGAAGGCGCTTGGCGGCGAGGTCTCCGCCAGCGACAAGGCGTTCTACACCGGCAAGGTGGCCGCCGCCCGGTTCTTCGCCCGCGAGGTGCTGCCCCGCATCGGCGCCGACCGGCGGATCATCGAGGGCGCCGACCTGGAGATCATGGACCTCCCGGAGGAGGCGTTCTGATCCCCGATGGGGTGATTCGACCCTGACGGCCGGCGGCCGGCGAGCGCACCGCTCGCCGGCCGCCGCCGTGTTTTCACCCCGTGGCCGGTAGGCCGGCCCCCTGGCGGGTAACCGCCGTGGACCACGACCGGAACGCCCAAGGGCCACCCGCACGGGGGAGTGCAGCGCACATGGGCATTGGCAGCGCCATCTTTCTCATCGCGCTCGGCGCGATCATGACCTTCGCCATCCGGGCCAACGTCTGGTGGATCGACCTGCGCGCGGTCGGCTGGGTGTTCATCCTGGCCGGGCTGGGCGTACTGCTCACCACGCTCTGGTTCTGGCAGGACCGCCGCAAGCGGGCACGCACGCTCATCGTGGAGGAGAACCGGCTCTCGCACCCGACCGCGATGATGCCCCCGCCGCCGGATCCGCCGCCGCCCACGGCCCCGCCGTCGTGACCGGCTGAGCCGGCTGAGCCCGCCACCCGGCGGGCTCAGCCGCGTGCGGTGTGCCGGGCGGTGATGGGCGCGCCGCCGGGCGCCAGCTCGGCCCACCGGGTGGTGGGCCGGTGCACGACCAGGTCCGTGGTGCGCAGCCCGTCCGGATCCGCCCGCTCCGGGTCCAGCAGCGCGGACAGCAGCGAGATGCCCGGGTTGTGGGCGATCAGCAGCACGTAGCCCGCCTTCGGGTCGACCGCCCGGACCACGTCCAGCAGCGCGTCGGGGTGCGCGTCGTACGCGGCCGGCTCGTAGCGCACCGCCGGCGCCGACCCGGCCGGGCCGCCCTCCGGCGGTGATCCCGTGGCGCCCAGCGCGACCCCGTGCCAGGTCTGCCGGGTCCGCTTGGCGGTCGAGCAGAGCACCACGTCGGGAAGGAGCGCGTGCCGGGCCAGCCAGGCGCCGGCCGCGGCCGCGTCGGCGTGCCCCCGCGCGGTCAGCGGTCGCTCCTCGTCCGGCATCTCCTGGGACTGCTCCGCCTTGGCGTGTCGCAGCAGCACCAACGTCCGCTGCTGGTTCCTGCCGTCGGTCATGCGCCCAGCTTGCCTGATTGGCGATCTCCGCGCCTGGGTATGTCGATGTGCGCCGCTACCTCATCCATGGCCGCGGCGGGCAGGAAACGCCAGCAGGACGCCAAGGAGGCGACGTCATGGGCATCGGTGCCAGCATCTTCCTCATCGCGCTCGGCGCGATCTTCGCGTTCGCCATCGACGCCAACCTCGGATGGCTGAACCTGAACGTGGTGGGCTGGGTGCTCATGCTCGCCGGGGTGGCGGGCCTGATCACCACGCTCTACTTCTGGAACAGCCGGCGCCGGGTGGTGGCCGCCCCGGTGCGGGAGCGCGTCGTCGCCGAGCCGGTCGTGCCGGTGCAGGACGACCGGGTCGTGCGCGAGGAGTACCGCGAGGTGCGCCGTCCGGGCACGGGCTACCCGGCCTGACCCGCACCACAGACGTCGAGGGCCCCGCAACGGCGCGGGGCCCTCGCTCGCTGTCCGGACCTGGCGGCGTCAGGCGAACAGCGCGAAGTAGATCGCGACGTGATGGCAGATGGCCGCGACCAGGGTGCAGGCGTGGAAGAACTCGTGGTGGCCGAAGACGGTCGGCCAGGGGTTGGGGCGGCGCAGCGCGTAGAAGACCGCGCCGACGCTGTAGATCGCCCCGCCGACGCTCAACAGCACCAGGGCGGTGACCCCGCCGGCGTGCAGGATCTCCGGCAGCATGGCCACGGCGACCCAGCCGAGGGCCAGGTAGAGCGGGGCGGAGACCCAGCGCGGCGCGTGCGGCCAGATCAGCTTGACCGCGACCCCGGCCAGCGCGCCGCCCCACACCAGGCCGAGCATGATCGTGGCGTGCCGGGTGTCCAGCAGCAGGGCGCAGAACGGCGTGTAGGTGCCGGCGATGAACACGAAGATCATCGAGTGGTCCATCCGGCG
This sequence comes from Micromonospora sp. NPDC004551, assembly GCF_040609975.1. Taxonomy (NCBI): domain Bacteria; kingdom Bacillati; phylum Actinomycetota; class Actinomycetes; order Micromonosporales; family Micromonosporaceae; genus Micromonospora; species Micromonospora sp. NPDC004551. Next base: position 27,861 of record NZ_JBEXLM010000001.1, read on the forward strand.
CATGATCTGGTAGCCCCGCTCGGACCACACGCGGCGGTGGTAGAGCGCGCTGGTGCCGAAGAGACCGCACACGGTGAGGCTGTAGATCAGGCAGCTCACCAGCGGGGCCCAGCCGGGGCGGGCGGCGGCGATGGAGCACAGCACGACGCCGCAGACCAGCGCGGCGAAGAACGCGTAGGTGTGCAGCCAGCCGCGCATGCGGGGTTTCCCGATGTCGACCGGCTTGAGCCGGAGCGGTGCGGAGGTGGTCACGCCAAACAGGTTACGACACCGTAGGTTACTTGCAAGTAGGGACGGCGAGGTCGGCAAGGGTCACCAACGAGTCGATCAAGAAGTATCTTGCTCCCGTGCTCCGTGACCTCCTTCCCGTGCCTTTGGCGCTGGTACTTCTCCTCGGCACCGGGTGCGGGGTCCTGCCGGACTCTGCCGGCGCCCCGGCGGCCACCCGCGTCGCGCCTACGGCGGAACCCACCGTCTCGTTGCCGGCCCTGACCGGCGCCGAACTCGGTGACTGGGCCTGCCGTGAGGCCGGACGAGCCATCCGGGACGTCCGGCACGACAACCCCGAGGTGATGCGGCCGATCAGCGAGGCGGCCGTCCGCTCGGGGGTGCCACTGCTGGTCGAGCGGGGCAAGGTCCTACAGCGGAAGATCCGCGAGGCGGAGGCCAACCGGAACCCCGACGGCACCGTGTGGGGCGTCGACATCTCCATCGCCACCTACGACCTCACCTACAACTGCGAACACGCCATCGTCGACCGAACCGGCTCCGCTCCGGAAGGATGACGGGATGCGGATCCGGCCCGTCGGCGCGCACGCCCTGCTGCTCGACTGCGGCGGCCCCGAGCAGGTCGAGGCCTGGCGGGGCGAGTTGTGGCGCCGCCGCGCGGCGGGCGAGCTGAGCGCCGTCGAGATCGTCCCGGCGGCGGCCACCGTGCTGGTCGACGGCGTGCCGGACCCGGTGAGCGCCGCCGCGCGGATCGCCGCGTGGACGCCGGCAGGCGCCGCCGCCACGGCCGGCGCCGCCGAGGTCCGGGTCCCCACGGTGTACGACGGCGCGGACCTGCCCGCCGTCGCCGCGTACTGGGGCGTCGACGTGCCCGCCGTGGTGGAGCGGCTGCGGCGGACCGAGTTCCGGGTGGCGTTCTGCGGCTTCGCGCCGGGGTTCGCGTACCTCACCGGAATGCCGGCGGAGCTGGCCGTGCCCCGGCTCGCCACTCCGCGTACCCGCGTGCCGGCCGGGTCGGTGGCGCTGGCCGGCCCGTACGCCGGGATCTACCCGACCGCCTCGCCCGGCGGCTGGCTGCTGGTCGGGCGGACGGACCTGGTCCTCTTCGACGTGCACGCCGACCCACCGGCCCGGCTCACCCCGGGCACCCGGGTCCGGCTGGTCGACCGGTGATCGAGGTGCTCCGGGCGGGCGCCCTCACCACCGTGCAGGACCAGGGCCGCCCCGGCTGGGCGCACCTCGGCGTGCCCCGCTCCGGCGCGCTCGACCCGGCCGCCCTGCGGCTGGCCAACCGGCTCGTCGGCAACCCCGAGCACGCCGCCGGCCTGGAGATCACCCTGACCGGCTGCGCGCTGCGCGTCACCCGGGCGGTCACCGTGGCGCTCACCGGCGCTGAGGTGAACGTGGGGATCGAGCGCCGGCCCGCCGACGCGCCGTCCGGCCCGGGCCGGACGGTCGAGCGCCCGCGCGTCGAGCACCGCCCCGGGGACATCGGCCGGCCGCTGTCGCTGCCCGCCGGGGCGACCCTGCGGATCGGTCCGGCCCGAGCCGGGGTACGCACCTGGCTCGCCGTCTCCGGCGGGATCGCGGTCGAGCCGGTGCTCGGCAGCCGGTCCACCGACACCCTCTCCGGCCTCGGCCCGCCCCCGCTGCGCGACGGCGATCGGCTGCCCCTGGGCGTTCCGGCCGGCCCGCCGGCCCCGGTGGACCTCACCGTCGCCCCGGCCACGCCGGCCGTGCTGCGGCTGGTCCTGCGCCCCGGTCCGCGGCAGGACTGGTTCACCCCGGCGGCACTCGATCGGCTGCTCACCACGGCATACGCGATCAGTCCGGCCAGCAACCGGGTCGGCGCACGACTGACCGGCGCGACCTTGCCCCGCGCGGTGGCCGGCGAGCTGGCCAGCGAGGGCCTCGTCCTCGGCGCGGTGCAGGTGCCGCCGGACGGCCAACCGCTGATCTTCCTGGCCGACCACCCCACCACCGGTGGGTACCCGGTCATCGGGGTGGTGGAGGACGTGACCCCGCTCGCGCAGGCCCGCCCAGGGACTACGGTGACGTTCCATGGACCTCAACGCTGACCTCGGTGAGGGATTCGGCATCTGGCGGCTGGGCGACGACGAGGCCCTGCTGGGGCTGGTCACCTCCGCCAACGTCGCCTGCGGTTTCCACGGCGGTGACGCGTCCACCATGCACCGGGTCTGCGCCGCCGCCGCGCGGCGCGAGGTCGCCGTGGGCGCCCAGGTGGGCTACCGGGACCTGGCCGGCTTCGGCCGGCGGCACATCGCGTACGACTTCGCCGCGCTGCGCGACGAGACGGTCTACCAGCTCGGGGCGCTGGACGCCTTCTGCCGGCTGGCCGGCACCCGGGTGCGCTACCTCAAGCCGCACGGCGCGCTCTACCACGCGGCCGCCTGCGACGAGGTCCAGGCCGCCGCGCTGGTGGCCGCGGTCAGCGGCTACGACCACGAGCTGCCGGTGCTCTGCCCGCCGGGCTCGGTGCTCGCCCAGCTCGCCGTGGGCGCCGGTCTGCGCGCGGTCGCCGAGGGCTTCGCCGACCGGAACTACCTGCCCAACGGGCAACTGGTGCCCCGCACCGCCGCGAACGCGCTGGTCACCGACCCGGACGAGGTGGCCACCCGGGCGGTCCGGATGGCCACCGAGCGGACCGTGGTGGCGGTCGACGGCAGCGTGGTGCCCTGCCCGGTCGAGTCGATCTGCCTGCATGGCGACACACCGGGCGCGGTGCGCTGCGCCGAACTGGTCCGGGCCGCCCTCATCGACGCCGGAGTGACGCCCACCCCGTTCGCCTGACCGGCGGCCCGGCACCCCTCCGGCGTCAGCCTTCGTCGAGGCCGCGCAGCACCAGCGGGAGGCGGGTCGCGCCGCCGGACACCACCCGGACCGGTACGCCCCAGTCCTGCCGGGTGAGGTGGCAGGCGGCGTGCTCGACGTCGGCGTCGCAGGTGGCCGCCTGGGCGGTCACCTGGAGCACACCCTCGGTCACGTCGCCGCTCAGCACCAGCCGGCGGGACAGGTCGGTGCTCGTCCCGGCACCGTCGACCAGCAGCTCCGGCGGGGACGCCGAGATCACCACGCGGGTCGACGGCCCGTACGTCTCGTCCAGCTTCTGCCCGGGCGCGGGCGTGAAGATGACGTCGAGGGTCAGCTCGCCGGCCGCCACGTCGGTGGGCTTGCGCTCCAGCTTGTGCCGGGGGCCGTCCACGGTGTTCGCGCCCGCCGCGCTGAGCGCGCCCGGGGCCAGCCGGGTCAACCGGTGCGCGGCCGACTCGACCACCAGCACCTCGCCCTCGGCCGTGAGCACCAGGTCGCTCGGCTCGGCCAGCCCGTCGGCCACCGTGGCGACCTGGTTCGTCTCCGGGTCGAAGCGGCGCACCGCGCCGTTGTAGGTGTCCGCGATCAGCACCGAGCCGTCCGGCAGCGCGCACACCCCCAGCGGGTGCTGGAGCAGCGCCCGGTCGGCCGGGCCGTCGACGTGGCCGAAGTCGAACAGGCCCTGCCCCACGGCGGTGCCCATCACGCCGTTCTCCACGTAGCGGATCGCGCTGGTTTCGCTGTCGGCGACCCAGAGCCGGGTGCCGTCGGCCGAGACGGAGAGGCCGGAGGGCTGGGCCATCCAGACGTCCGGCAGCGGGCCGTCGCGCAGCGCCTCCACCGTGGTCCCGGCGTACATGCCGGCGGTCCGCTTCGCCGGGTCGAACCACCAGAGCTGGTGGATGCCGGCCATGGCGATGACGACCCGGTCGTCGTACCAGGCCACGTCCCAGGGCGAGGAGAGGTCGACCGCGCGGGCGTCGTGCGAGTGGTCGTCGACCGTCGAGCGCCACTGCCGGCCCGTGCCGGCGACCGTGGCCACCTCGCCGGTCTCCAGCCGTACGCCCCGCAGCAGGTGGTTGACGGTGTCGGCGACGACCAGGTCGTAGCCGGCCACCTCGGCCACGTGCGGGGGCAGCAGGCAGAGCCCCTGCGGCTCGGCGAACGTGGCGTCGCCCGCCGGGCCGTCGGCGTCACCGCGCTCGCCCGTGCCGATCCGCCGGATCACGGTCTCCCCGTCCGGGGCAAGCTCGACCAGGGAGTGCCGGGCCGAGTCGGAGACCAGCAGGTTGCCACCGCCGAGCACCACGGCCTTGCCGGGGAAGCGCAGGGCGGTGTCCGGCTCGGCCGGCGGCACGTAGGGGCCCTCGCCGCGGTGTAGGGTGCCCTTCGCCTCGTGGGTGCCGATCAGGTCGTCGATCAGCCGGACCAGCCCCTCGGCGTGCCCCTCGCCGGCCATGGTGGCGACCACGTAGCCCTCGGGGTCGACCACCGACAGGGTCGGCCAGGCCTTCGCCGCGTACTGCTGCCACATGTCCATCTCGGGGTCGTCGAGCACAGGGTGGTGCACGCCGTAGCGCTCCACGGCGGCGGCGAGGGCCGCGGCGTCCTTCTCGTGCTCGAACTTCGGCGAGTGCACCCCGATCACGACCAGCACGTCGCCGTACTTCTCCTCGAGCGGGCGCAGCTCGTCGAGCACGTGCAGGCAGTTGATGCAGCAGAAGGTCCAGAAGTCCAACAGGACGATCTTGCCGCGCAGGTCGGCCAGGGTGATGTCCTTGCCACCGGTGTTCAGCCAGCCCCGGCCGCGGAGCTCGGGTGCCCGTACTCGTGCGCTCATGCCCCCATCGTGCCGCAACGTGGGCGGCGGCCGGCCCGATGGGGCGGTGAAGAGCGACACGCCGGCTACCCGGCGGCGCTGCCCCGCCAGCGGGCCACCAGGTCGGCCTGCTGGGCGGGGGCACCGGGTAGCGGACCCTCCACGGGGTTGTGGAGGGCCTGGAGCAGCAGGGTCAGGTAGCGGTGCCGCAGCGCGGCACCCCGGTCGGCGCCGGGCAGGTCGACCAGCATGACGGTCTCCAGCAGCAGCACGATGTCGGCCCCGCTGACGTCGTCCCGCAGGTCACCGGACCGGCGTACCCGGTCGAGGAGCGTGTCCGCGAGACGGGTCGCCTGCTCGGCCATCCGGCTCAGCTCGGGGGTCGGGGCGAAGGTGCCGGCGAGCCGCTGCGCGAGCGCCTGCCCGCCGCCCTCGACGACCCGGTGCAGGCAGGCCACGTAGGCGTCCCACGGCGCTGCTTCGGCGGCCAGCGCGGTCTCCAGGTCGGCGATGTAGCGGGCCAGGCCGTCGGCCGCCAGGGCCCGCAGCAGATCCTGCTTGCTGGGGTAACGCCGGTAGAGGGCGCTGATGCCGACACCGGCGCGGGTGGCCACGGCTGCGACGGGCGCGTCGGGATCGGCCAGGAAGACCTCGCGGGCGGCGTCGAGGATTCGGGCGTCGTTGCGGGCCGCTTGGGCGCGACGGCCGCTGAGCGGGCCGGGATCGGGTGCGGACATGCGCCGACCATAGCAGTGGAACAGATCGTTCCGTTCTGCTATCCTGAAGCGGAACGAAACATTCCGTTCCCCGAAAGGACCGGCCACGTGAGCTTCCCCGTCCTCACCACCGCCCTGGACCTCCTGCGCCGCGCCGCCGAGGGGGTTCCGGCCGACCGGCTCGACGATCCGACTCCGTGCGACCGGTGGACCGTCGGGCAGGTGCTCATGCACGCCGCCGGCGACCAGCACGCCTGGGCGGCGCACGTCGGCACGGGTGCGCTGCCGGCGTACAACCCGTTCGACCCGCCGCACGGCCACGACGAGGGCGTCCGGAACGTGGTGCGGACCGCGGTCGAGGCGGCCGCCGCGACATGGGAGCGCGTCGACCCGGCGGGCGGGCCGGTCCCCACGCCGCTGCCGCCCGTGCCCACCCTGGATCCGCAACTCGCCGCCGCCGCCTGCGCCCTGGACGCCGCGGTCCACGCCTGGGACGTCGCGGTCGCCACCGGGCAGCCGGCGCCGCTCACCGCCGAGCTGGCCGAGCAGCTCATGCCGGCCGCCCGGGCGACGGCCGAGCCGCTGCGCGGATTCGCGTACGCCGACGCGCTGCCCGCCGGGCCCGGCGCCGACCCGGTCGCCGCCCTGCTGGCCTACCTTGGACGCGACCCGCACTGGCAGCGTTGACGAACGACGGCGGGGCCACGGTGATCCGTGGCCCCGCCGTCGTGGAGTTTGCTACTGACCGGCCGGCTTGAGGCAGAGCACCCGGTTGGTCCCGTCGCCGGGAAGCACCACCTGGGGCTGCGCCGGGTCGGCGCACTTGTCCTTGCTGTCGACCTTCGACACCACGGTGAACGCGCCCTGCTCACCGCAGTCGGCCGCCACCGCGGAGGTGCCGGACTGCTTGACGCAGGAACCCACGGCCGGGTCGAAGCCCGCCGGCTTGTCGTCCCCACCGATCTTGCCGAGCAGGGTGAGCAGGCCGAGCGGCACGGCGAGGATGAGCACCGCGGCGATCAGCACCGCCGCGAGCACCCGGCCGTTGCGCACCTTCGGCGTGGGCGCCTCGGTCTTCGGCTCGGCCTCCGGCTTGAACGCCTCGAAGCGGCCCTGGTCCGGGTCACCGCCGGGGCCCGCCTGCGGCCAGGCCGGCGGGGCCTGCTGGGGCGGCGGCGGGAACGCGGGCGGGAAACCACCCGGCTCGCCCATCGGTCCCGACCCCGGTACGCCGACCGAGGCCCGCCCGCCGGCCGGCGCGCCGAACGGGTCACCGGGCCCGTTCCCCGGCCCGCCGAACGGGTCGTGCTGGCCGTTCGGGGGGCCGAACGGATCCTGGTGCGCGGCGGGAGCGCCGAACGGGTCGTGCGGCCCGCCGGGGCCCCCGAACGGGTCGTGCTGCCCACCCGGGCGCTCGCCGTTGTGCGGGTGCACCCCGTTGACCGGCCGGCCGTTGCCGGGCGGGTCCACGAAGGACGGCACGCCGGGCGGGAACGGCGGCGGGCCGGCGGGTGAGGACGGCGGGGCCGAGTGCACCGGAGGCGCCTCGGCGTAGCCGTGCGAGCGCTCCGACTCGTCCGCCCGGGACTGGGGGCCCGGCTCGGCGAAGCCGTCCTGCCCGGGTGCCTCCTCCGGCTCCGGACGGGCCGGCCGGCCGTAGACCCGCGGGGCCGGCACACCGGTCGTGGGCAGCGGCTGGTCGGCCGGAGGGGTGACCCGGCTGGTCATCGGCACCGAGGCGCTGGCCGAGACGGCACCGCCCTCCGGGGAGACGCGCGGCCCCGGCACCACCGGTCCGGCCGGCGACTGCGGCTCCTCGTGCGCCGGTGCGCCCCAGCCGGCGTCGGCGGCCGGCTCCGGCTCGTACGCCTGCGGGTTGCGATCGCCCGGCTCGGCGCCGGGGAACGGCGCGTAGTCGGCGGGTGGCGCCGCGGCCAGGGCGGCGCCCGGCACGCGCTGCTGCTGCGGCGGCAGCGGCACGGCGTTGGCCGGGGAGATCCCCGGGCCCGGGGCCGGCTGGTAGATCGGCCCGTCGTCGGCGCGGGTCGGCTCCCAGCCCGGCGACGCGGACTGCTCGGGCTGGGTCTCGGCGGACCGGCCCCACGCTTCGCCGGGCGCCCACGGTTCGGCCTCCGGGATGGCGGTGCGGTCGCGCGTCCACTGCCCCGGGTTGTCCTGGGTTTCGGCCCAGGCGGGCGGCGAGTCGGGGGATGGGACGGAAACGCCGGCCCGGGCCGGAGCCTCGGCGGAACCCCGGCCGGACTGCCCCGGCTCGTCCGCCGGCCGCTCCGGCTCACGCTGCTGCGGTACGGCCGCGGCACCGTTCCACGCGGCGGCCGGACGCTGCTCCTCGGCGGCGCCCCAGGCGGCCGGCTGCGGCGCCTCGGCGGCACCGGCGGACCGGCCCGCGGCCCAACCGCCGGAGCGATCCGGATCGTCGTCCTGCGCCGTCGAGGCGTTCTGCCAGCCACCGGCGTGGCGGTCGTCGCCGTGGGTCGCGGCCGGGCCGTTCTGCCAGCCGCCGGAGTGGCTCTGGTCGTCGCCCTGTGCCGCGGTCGGGCCGCCCTGCCAGCCGCCCGAGTGACTCTGATCGTCCTGGGCGGGCCAGGCGCTCTCGGGGCGGACGGCACCCGGGACGGAGACCTTGGCGGCGGCGCGGGCGGTCGGCTCGGCCGGCGACCAGCCGGGAGCGCCCTGCTCACCCTGCTGGCCCCAGGCGGGCCGGTCGTCCTGCTGCTGTGCGGCGGCCCCGACGGCCCAGCCGCCGGAGTTGTCGTCCTGCGCCGCCCGCCAGCCACCGGAGCGGCCCGGGTCGTCGTCCTGCTGCGCCGGGGTCCAGCCGCCGGACCGGTTCGGGTCGTCCTGCCCGGCCGGGCCGGCCCACGACTCGTTCGGCACGGTGGCGGGCGCGGGCACGGGGGGCGCGGGCACCTGCGCGGCGCCGCGGGCACCCGGCTCGCCGGCCTGCGCCCAGGCCGGCTGCTCACCGGACGGGGCGGGGGCGGCCCCCCAGGCGGGCCCGCCCTGCTCGTTCCCCCAGGCCGGCGGGGTCGGCCCGGCGGGCGTGTCCTGGGGGGCGGCGGCCCAGGCGGGCGGCGCCGGCTCGGCGCCACGGTGGGGGCCGGCCGGCTCGGGCCCGCCCCAGGCAGGTGCTCCCTGGTCGGGCGCCTCCCAGGCCGGGGCGGACTGTTCGCGCGTGGCCCAGGCGGGCTGCGAGGTGGGGCCCCAGCCGCCCGGCTCGGCCGGCGGCGGCACCTGAGCGGTGGCCCGGCCGGCGGCGGGCTGGCCGCCCGGCGGTGCCCAGGCAGGGGGCTGGTCGTCGGCCGCGGCCCACGCGGGGGCCGGCTGGGCGGGCCGACCGGCCGGCGGGGGCGGGGCCCAGCCGAGGTCGGGCGCGCCGTACCCGTTGTCCTGCTGCGCCGGGCGGTCGCCGTACGGCACCGGTCCGCCGGCGCCCGACGACACCTCGCCCGGCTCCTGGCCGGGGCGGTGCGGGGCCTCGGACGTCATGGGTGCGCCTCCTCCATCACATGTCGGCCGCCGATGCCGATCGGGACCGTCGGCATGGCTGCCGGCGTCGCCGGCGGGTACCGGCCGTGCGGGCTCCCCGCACCGTATCCGGTGGCCGCCTGGAGGCGCCCGGGGGAGCACGGGCCGTCACCGAACGTCACCGGATGGTATCGATCGGTTGCTCTTGACGCGATCGGTCCGGGGGCGGGCGGTTGGCGACCGAGCCCCACCGTACCGGGCGGTGCGGCGAGGTGGAATCCCGGTGTCAATCGACGTGAAACGCCGAAGACCCGCCCGGTGTGCCCGGGCGGGTCTTCGAACTGGAGGAGGTGAGGAAAGTAGGGGAGCGTCAGCTCATGTGACGCTGGGCGATGGCGAGAAGCTCCTCGCGGACCGCGGGCGAGTTGGCGGAACGCAGCGCGTGCTCGATGGCGCGGGCGCGGCGGTTGGCGTCGCGGCGGTTGCGGATTCGCTCGATCATGCTCATCTGGGTCTCTCCTCCTGGCTATTCGGTTGTCAGCCCCTTGATGTCTCTATTGAACACCACTACGGCGGTAACTTCCATCGATTATTAGGTGAGCTGAGCCACGTGCCTAAGGATCGTAGGTCAGGAGGACCCGGAGGCCGTCGTTTCGTTTCCCCAACGGCAACGGCCGGTGTGCCGGGCGTTCGCCCGTGGCACACCGGCCGTTGCCTGGTGCGATGCGACCGTCAGGTCCAGGCGAGCAGCGCCGCCTCCGGATCGGCCAGGAAGTCCCCGATGTCGCGGAGGAACTTCGAACCCAGCTCACCGTCGATGATCCGGTGGTCGAAGGAGAGACCCAGGGTGGTGACCAGGCGCGGCTTCACCTTGCCCTTGTGCACCCAGGGCTGCTCCCGGACCGCACCGAAGGCGAGGATCGCGGACTCGCCCGGCGGCAGGATCGGGGTGCCGGTGTCGACGCCGAAGACGCCGACGTTGGTGATCGTCAGCGTGCCGCCGGACATGTCGGCCGGCGAGGTCTTCCCCGCCTTGGCCGTCTGGACGAGGGCGGTCATCGCGTCCGCCAGCTCGCGCAGCGAGAGCCGGCCGGCGTCCTTGATGTTCGGCACGATCAGGCCACGCTCGGTGGCCGCCGCGATGCCCAGGTTCACGTAGTCCTTGACCACGATCTCGTCGCCGGCCCAGGTCGAGTTGACCATCGGGTGGCGCTTGACCGCCAGCAGCACCGCCTTCGCGACCAGCAGCAGCGGGGAGACCCGGACCTCCCGCCACTCGCGCCGCTCGCGGAGCCGGTCCAGGGCCTTCATGGCCCGCGTCACGTCGACGGTCAGGAACTCCGTGACGTGCGGGGCGGTGAACGCCGAGCGGGCCATGTTCTCCGCGGTGAGCTTGCGTACCCCCTTGACCGGGATGCGCTGCTCGCGGTCGGCGCCGAAGCTCGCGGCGGCCGTGACCGGGGCCGCGACCGTCAGCGGCTCGGCCGCCGCCGGGGCTGCCGCCCGCTGTACGTCCTCCCGGGTGATCGAGCCCAGCGGGCCCGAGCCGGTCAGCGTGGCGAGGTCGACGCCGAGGTCCTTGGCGAGCTTGCGGACCGGCGGCTTGGCCAGCACCGGGCCGCCCGCCGGCCGGCCGTTGCCGTTCAGCGCGGGCGCCGGAACCACCGGGGCCGGCGCCGGAGCCGGCTGGACCGGGGCGGCCTGGACCGGGGCGGCCGGGGCCGTCGCGGCCTGGGCCGGGACGCCGCCCTTGCGCGGGCGGCGCTTCGCCGGCGCGTTCCGCGGGCCGTAGCCGACCAGGACGGCGGTACGCCCGCCCGGTGCCACGCCTCCGATGAGGCCCGGCTCGACCATGCCCTCCTCGGGCGCGACCTCGACCGCGGCCAGCGAGGCCGCCGACGGGGTGGGCAGGTCGGCGGCGGGGGCACCGGTCGTCGACTGCTCGATCGGTCCGGCGTTCGGGTCGGTGTCGATCGCGATGATCGGGCTGCCCACCTCGACCGTGGCGCCCTCCGGGTGGAAGATCGCCTGCACCCGGCCGGCCCACTTCGCCGGGATCTCGACCGCCGCCTTGGCGGTCTCCACCTCGACGATCGGCTGGTTCAGCTCGATGTCGTCGCCCACCTTGACCAGCCAGGCGAGGATCTCGCCCTCGGTCAGGCCCTCGCCCAGGTCGGGGAGGTTGAACTCCTTGATCCGTGACATGCCGCTCACCAGCCGAAGGTGCGGTCGACGGCGTCGAGCACCCGGTCGAGGTCGGGCAGGTACTCCTCCTCCACCCGGGCGGCCGGGTAGGGGGTGTCGAAGCCGGTGACCCGCAGCACCGGGGACTCCAGGGAGTAGAAGCACTCCTCGGTGATCCGGGCGGCGATCTCCGACCCGAGGCCCAGGTTGCCCGGGGCCTCGTGGACGACCACGCAGCGGCCGGTGCGCTTGACCGACTCGTACGCGGCGGTGAGGTCCAGCGGCGAGAGCGTGCGCAGGTCGACGACCTCCAGCTCCCGGCCGTCCTCGGCGGCGGCCGTGGCCGCGTCCAGGGCGGTGCGCACCATCGGGCCGTACGCCAGCACGGTGGCGTCGGTGCCCGGCCGGGCGACCCGGGCGGCGTGCAGCGGGTACGCCTCGCCGAGCGGGGCGTCCAGCTCGACCGGGCCCTTCTCCCAGTAGCGCCGCTTCGGCTCCAGGAAGACGATCGGGTCGTCGGAGGCGATGGCCTGCTGGATCATCGAGTAGCCGTCCTGCGGGTTCGCGCAGGTGACGACCTTCAGACCGGCGGTGTGCGAGAAGTACGCCTCGGGCGACTCCGAGTGGTGCTCGACCGCGCCGATACCGCCGCCGTACGGGATCCGGATGACCATCGGGATCCGCACCTTGCCCTGCGAGCGGTAGTGCATCTTCGCGACCTGCGACACGATCTGGTCGTACGCCGGGTAGACGAAGCCGTCGAACTGGATCTCGCAGACCGGCCGGAAGCCGCGGATGGCCAGGCCGACCGCGGTGCCGATGATGCCGGACTCGGCGAGCGGGGTGTCGATCACCCGCTGGTCGCCGAAGTCCTTCTGGAGGCCGTCGGTGATCCGGAAGACGCCGCCGAGCTTGCCGACGTCCTCGCCCATGATGACGACCTTCGGGTCGTTCTCCAGGGCCTTGCGCAGGCCGGCGTTGAGGGCCTTGCCGAGGGTGAGCGTCTCCGTGGCCATCAGTGCGCGCTCCCCTCGAACGACTCCAGGTACTTGGTGAACTGGGCCCGCTGCTCGTCGAGCTCGGGGGACCCGTTGGGGTAGACGTGGTCGAACATGGTCACCGGCTCCGGGTCGGGCATGGCGAGCACCCGCTCGCGCAGGTGCACCGACTCCGCGCGGGCCTGCTCGTCGACCTCGGCGAAGAACGAGTCGTCGACGATCTGCTGCTTGGTGAGGAACGCCTTCATCCGGGCGATCGGGTCCTTGGCCTGCCAGGCCTCGACCTCGCTGGCGATCCGGTAGCGGGTCGGGTCGTCGGAGGTGGTGTGCGCGCCCATCCGGTAGGTGTACGCCTCGATGAGGCTCGGGCCCTGGCCGTGCCGCGCGTTGTCCAGCGCGTGCCGGGTCACCGCGTACGACGCGAGCACGTCGTTGCCGTCCACCCGTACGCCGGGGAAGCCGAAGCCGCCGGCCCGCTGGTAGAGCGGGACGCGGGTCTGCCGCTCCAGCGGCTCGGAGATGGCGTACTGGTTGTTCTGGCAGAAGAACACCAGCGGGGCGTTGAAGACGCTGGCCCAGACGAACGACTCGTTGACGTCGCCCTGGCTGGTGGCGCCGTCGCCGAAGTAGGCGATCACCGCCTCGCCGTCGTCGCTGCCCGTCTTGCCGTCCATGGCGACACCCATGGCGTACCCGGTCGCGTGCAGGGTCTGCGCCCCGATGACGATCGTGTACATGTTGAACTTGAACTCGTTCGGGTCCCAGCCGCCCTGGTCGACGCCGCGGAACAGGCCGAGCGGCATGATCGGGTCGATGCCGCGGCAGTAGAGGACGCCGTGCTCCCGGTAGGTCGGGAAGGCCATGTCCTGCGTACGCAGCGCCCGGCCGGAGCCGACCTGCGCCGCCTCCTGGCCCAGCAGGCTGGCCCAGAGGCCCAGCTCGCCCTGGCGCTGCAGCGCCGTGGCCTCGGCGTCGAGCTTCCGCACCAGCACGAGGTCGCGGTAGAGCCCACGGTACTCCTCGTCGGTGAAGTCGACGCGGTACTCGGTCCCGTCCGGGCCGAGCGCGCTCTCGATCCGCTCGCCCTCGGGCGTGAGCAGCTGCACGAGCTCCGGTTCGCCCGTGGCGGCGGCGCGTCTGGTACGGGGTGCGGCCCGCTTGCTGCGGGTGGCGGCCCCGGGGTCGCCCTTTGCCATCCGTCTCTCCCTGTCTGGTCTGCGCCGGCGCCGGGGGGTGACCCGTGCCGCGCACATCGTGCGCCCGACCCGGCATGGTGCCGGACCGGTCCCTGGCGGCCGCGCCTAGCCCCGGTGAGGGTTGCCGCGCGGCGTGAGCCGGGTCCGTGAAGGAGCCCGACCCGGGAGCGCCGGCGCCGTACCGCACCAGCCGCGGGGTGCGCGGAGGTGGCGGCTGCGTTGCCGTCGTGCCTGAATGATTGCAGAGGAGGTGAGCGGGCCCACAGTATGGCCTCCTCCAGCGGTGACGTTCCGTCGCGTTCGCGACGCATAGACGTATTTGTCTGGTGAGTCACGCTCGGACGACGGACAATTTGTGTGTCGACACGCTGTGGTGGCTGGTGAACTGAGCGTCACTGGTTCAAGCTGACAGTAGCCCCCTTACGGCATTTGTCCGTTTAGCCTGCGCCGGGATTCCGCCCTGTCGACGCGTACGAGGAGTGTGCCGGTGTCCGAGCCGACAAAGGGTTCACCATTCCTCGGGCGGCACCGGGCCGCGCCGCGGTCGGGCTACCGGCCGGTGATCGGCGCGCACCGGGCGCAGGGCCTGGGCGGCCCCAGCCGGGGCTACCTCTTCACGGTGGCGCTGCTCGCCGGCACCGCGTCCATGCCGATCCTCGCCGCGATCAGCGCCGGGTCGGCCACCGTCGGGAACAGCGCCCTCCCGGACACCAGCACCCCGTTCATCCCGACGCCCTCGGTCGGCCCGGTGGTGATCCCGCTGCCCCAGGGAACCCAGTCCCCGCTGCTGCCCAGCCCGACCCCGGTCGCCGGTGCCGCGACCGTGCCGCCCGCGGCGCCGGTGCACCCGGCCGCCGTGGCCCTGCCCGACGACAGCGACCTCCGCTTCCGCCACCGGTCCCGCCCGGCCGCTCCCGCGCCGGCACCCGGCCCGACCCGGACCAGGCCGGCCGGCCCGCCGCGCCCGTCGCCGGTGCCCTCACCGTCGCCGTCCGACCCGGCCACTCCGGAGCCGAGCCCCAGCCCGACCGCCGAACCCACCGCTACCGAGCCGACCTCCGACCCGTCACCGACCGGTGACCCGGACCCGACGACCGCGCCGCCGGACGGCACGCCCTCGCCGACCACGACGCCCGAGGAATCGCCCACGCCGACCCTCACCCCGAGCGACGACCCGGACGCGAGCGCCACGGCGTCGGCCACGCCCGGGGCGTGAACCGCGCTCCCGGCGGATCAGGCCGGGTCGTCGGTGAGGCGGTGGCGGTTCGCCTCGATCCAGGCGTCCAGCGCCACCGGGTCGTCCGGGTCGACACCGTCCGCCATGAGCTGGGCGACCGCGGCCGTGGCCGGGCTGCGCCGCTCGCCGGTGCTGTAGAGCCGGGCGAACTCGGGAACCATCTCCTCGATCGCCTCGTCCGTGCGGGCGGCCGCCGCCGGCGCGAGCCCCCGCTGGCGGGCCGCGTACGCCGCCCAGCCGCGCAGCACTCGCGGCAGCATGGCCGCGTCGTCCATGTCGAGCACGGCCCGCCGGTGCACCCAGTCGAGCAGGAACAGCTCGGCCACCGTCGGGCTCCACCGCATCGGGTCGGCGTCCGGGAAGCTCGCCGCGTGGTCCAGCAGCAGCCCCAGGCAGAAGTGCAGGGAGGCCAGCTCCCCGTCGGCCACCCGGTCCAGGCCGAAGCGGACCGCCTCCGGCGAGCCCAGGAAGGCGCGCACCAGCCGGGTCCGTGCCTCGTCGGTGAGCGGCGGGAGGTCGGCCGCCGCCGCCGGCGCCGGGGCGGGCAACGCGGCCAGCCGGGCACCCACCAGCGCCCGGTCGGTCGCCAGCGAGCCCTGCGCGGGCAGCTCGCCGAGGTCGTCGGTGATCGCCAGATGCCGGCTCACCTCGATCCGCATCCGGGCCGGGTCCTCGGTGCGGAACCAGGTGAACTCGTCCTGGGTGCAGATCTCCCGGGCCTGCTCGACGATCCGGGCGGCCGGACCGCCCACGAACACGTCCTTGGTGATCCCGATGTTGTGGTCCACCAGGGCCACCAGGGCGTGCTCCGGCCCGCCCTCGACGTCGTCATAGGCGAAGGTGGCCAGGTAGGAGGTCTGGTCGCCGTACACATCGCCGTACGACCAGGCGCCCGTGAGGTGCACCCGGCCGAGCTGGCCGGCCCAGGCCGGCGCGTACGCCCCCGGGCGGACCCGGGTGGCGCCCTCGGCGTCGGGCACCAGGGCGGCGAAGACGGCGCGGATGGTGGTCGCGGCGGCGCTGCGGCGGCGCGAGGTGGCGGTGAGGAAGCCGGCCACGAATTCGCGGACGGCGGTGTCCCGGTCGGTCTCGGCAACGGCGTAGACGCTGCCCAGCAGCGCGGCGCCGAGCATCTCCGCGTCCAGGGCGGAGTCGAGCCTCGTCACGTCGCGAGCGGCGTGCAGCACCGCCTCGTAGGGGGTCTGTGGCGTGGCCATGCGTCGACCCTACGCCGCCCGGCCCGCCCGGACACCGCTCAGCACGCCGGGCTTTCCGTGCCGGCACTCAGCCCCGGGCCGCCTCCCGCAGCGCCTCGCGCGCCTCCGCGTAGCGGGTCAGCACCGCCCAGACCGGGTTCAGGACCTGCTTCTCGCCGACGCTGCCCACCGAGGTGAGCAGCCGCTCCTCGGCCCGGCGGCGGGCGCGCCGCGCCGCCCACCGGATCACCGGCCGGGTCAGCGCCGCGACCAGTAGCCCGGCCAGCAGGCCGCCGAGCAGCAGCACGGTGGGCCAGGGCACCTCGCCGAGTTCCGGGTAGTTCAGGGCGGGCAGGCCGAGGATGCGCAGCGCGTAGCCCAGCACCAGCCAGGCCAGGCCGGCCAGCGCGGCGAGGGTGACCAGCCACTGGAGCGCGCCGATCACCCGCCACCAGGCCGGCCGCCGGTCCATGCCCAGGTCCGTGGCGGCCACCGCGTGGTCCAGCGCGTCCGGCAGGTCGCCCAGCCGGGACCGGGCCGCGGCGGTCACCGCGGCCGGCCAGGGCGCGGGCAGGCCGGCGGCGGAGCGGTCGGCCACCGCGCGGATGGCCAGGTTGAGCGCCGAGCGCTGCGCGGCGGTCGGATCGGGTACGGAGGTGGCCGCGACCAGGCTCTCGGCGGGCGCGTCGGCGCCCCCGCCGGGCAGGTGCAGCCGGCGGAGCGGGTCCGGCCGGAGCTTCCGCCAGCCCCGGAGCAGCGGCCAGCCGGTGCTGCCGACGGCCCGGTGCCGGTACGCCCCCTCGACCGCCTCGGCCACCGTCGGCACCCCGGCCGCCCCGGCCAGCGCCGTGGTGAGCTCCCGTGCCGAGGCGTCACCCGGGCCGGTGCGCGGCGGCTCCGGCCCGACCAGCGGGTCGAGCCCGGCCACCACGGCGTCCACGTCGCCGGCCAACCGGCGCAGTGCGGCCTGCCGCTCGGCGACCGTGCGCTCCAGCTCGGCGCGGAGCCCGTCCAGCCCGGCCGGGTCCACCGCCACCGTGGGCAGCAGCGGCACCCCCTCCAGCCCGTCGGCGTCGAGCAGCCGGCGCAGGTCGCCGAGGACCCGGGGCAGCTCGGCCGGGGGCAGCCGGTCGGCCTGGTTGAGCACCACCACGGTCACGTCCTTGTGCCGGTGGAACTCGCGCAGGTAGCTCGTGTGGATCACGCGGTCGGCGTACTTCTGCGGGTCGACCACCCAGACCACCAGGTCGACCAGGCCGAGCAGCCGGTCCACCTCCAGCCGGTGGGTCCGCTGCACCGAGTCGAAGTCGGGCAGGTCCAGCAGGACCAGGCCGTGCAGGGCCGACTCGTCGTCGCCGTCCAGCGGGCTCTCCCGGACGAACCGGTGCCGGGGCAGCACCCCGATCCAGTCGAGCAGCCGGGACGCGCCGTCGAGCTGCCCCCAGACGCAGGCGTGCGCCACCCCGGTGGTCGGCCGGCGGACGCCGACCGGGGAGAGGTCCAGCCGGGCCAGGGCGTTGAACAGGCTCGACTTGCCGCTGCCCGTCGCACCGGCGAGCGCGACCACGGTGTGGTGGCCGGACAGGGCGAGCCGGGTGCCGGCCCGCTCCACCACGGTGTGCGCGGCCACCAGCTGGGCGTCGGGCACCTGGCCGCCGACGGCGCCGAGGAAACGCTGCACCGCCTGGAGGCGCGCGATCAGGACGTCGGGGTCGACCCGCTGCCCGCCGCGGAACGCCTCCCGCATCCGGCCGACGATGTTGCTCACGCGCGCCCGCCCTCGCCGGCGGCGGGCAACACCGGCCCGGGCGGGCCGGACAGGCCGGCGCGGTGCCGGGCCTTCTCCACCTCGCCGGCCGCCCGGCGCAGCGCCGCGCCGGTCTCGGCGGCCGGGCGTGCGTCGGCGGTGCGGGCGAGGAACCGGTCGGCCTCCTCGGTCAGCAGCGCGCCGATCCGCTCCAGCAGGTCCACCCGCGCCTTGCTGGCCAGGTTGCGGACCGCCTGGTCACCGAAGATCGCCTGGAGCACGGCCTGGGCGGCGACCGTCGTGCCGGCGCCGGTGGCGACCTCCAGGCCGGTCGGGATGAAGGCGGTGGCCGCGAAGACCGCGATCATGACGGCCAGGCCGGTGGCGTTGACCGCGTACGCGGCGGTGCGGGCCACGAAGCGGCGATCGCCGCCCTCGGCCCGGACCAGCTCCAGCACCCCGCGCTGCCAGTCGCGGACCAGCCGCTCGGCGCGCTCGGGGAGATCGGCCGACGCGTGCGCCAGCTCCGGTTCGAGCAGCGCCGCCCCGGCCGGGTGCGCCTTCCACCCGGTGTACGCGTTCTCCGCCGCCTCGGCGGCCACCCCGCGCAGCAGCGTGACCAGTTGGGACTCGATGGCGTTCCGCAGCTCGGCGGCCGGGGCCGGACGGCCGGTGACCGCCGCAACCAGCCGGTCCCGCAGCCGGCCGATCCGCGCCTCCAGGGTGCGGAAGAACTCGCCGGTGCCGACGAACTCCTGCCAGCGGGCCAGCACCTCGCCGCGGAGCAGCCGGCCGTCCTTGAGCCCCTGGTCGACGACCCGCTCCGCCCCCCGGTACGCCGCCCGGACCCGCTCGTCCAGCGCGTCGGCGGCCGCGACCTGCTCGTCGGCGGCGTCGGCCAGCGCGTCCACGGTCGGGTGCAGGGCGGCCAGCGCGCCGTCGAGGGTCTGCCGGACCACCGCCGAGCGGGCCTCGGCGTCGGCGGCGAGCCGGGCGAACCAGGTGGCCAGCGGCGCGGTGACCTTGTCGGGGAGCAGCCCCTGCCCGTCCACCCAGGTCTCGGGCAGGACGAACAACGGCGCGGCGCCCAGGTCCTGCGCGGCGAGCATCTCGGACAGGTGGGCGGCGATCTCGTCGGCCGCCTCCGGGGGCACCCGGTCGAGGACCATGGCCACGGCCGTGCCGCGGGCCCGGGCGCTGCGCAGCAGTTCCCACGGGACGGCGTCGGCGTAGCGGGCGGCGGTGGTGACGAAGAGCCAGAGGTCGGCGGCGGCCAGCAGCTGCCCGGCGAGTGCCCGGTTGGCGTCGACCACCGAGTCGATGTCGGGCGCGTCGAGGAAGGCCAGCCCGGCCGGGAGCGCGGGGGCGGTGACCAGCTGGAGGGTGCCCGGGTTCTCACTGGGCTCGGTGGTGCGGGTCAGGCCGGGCAGCAGGTCGCCCTGGCGGAACCAGGCCGCGTCGGCCGGGTTGCAGACCAGCACCGGAGACCGGGTGGTCGGGCGGAGCACCCCCGCGGCGCTGACCCGGGCCTGGACAAGGCTGTTGACCAGCGTCGACTTGCCGGCGCCGGTCGAGCCGCCGACCACCACGAGCAGCGGGGCGTCGAGGCGGGCGAGCCGGGGCAGCAGATAGTCGTCGAGCTGGTCGGTGAGGCCGGTGGCGGTGCGCCGGGCCGGCTCGGCCGAGGGCAGGGCGAGCGGGAACCGGGCCGCCCCGATCGCGGCCCGCAGGCCGGTGAGCGCGGCGGGCAGACCGTCCGCGGCGTCGGCCGGCAGATCCCGACCGGCGTCGTCGGGTCCGGTGCGGGCTGCGACGGCGGGCGCGCCGGCATGGGTGGCGGGATCGCCGTGCGTCGTCACCGCTAAAGCGTGCCCGACCGACGCAAGGTAAGACAACCGGACGGTAATAACGGTCAGGTTGCGTCGGGTCGGCTCAACCTCGACTTGCGGATTGGCCGGCGCGTGGCACTATTGAGTCGAGTTCACTCAACTTGTGGTGCGGTCGCTGCGGGCGACCCGCCGGGCAGGCCCGTTGACCTGCTCACCGTTACGAAGCGAGGAAGCGAACATGGCACGTGCGGTCGGCATCGACCTCGGCACGACGAACTCCTGCGTCAGCGTTCTCGAGGGCGGTGAGCCCACCGTCATCGCCAATGCGGAGGGCTCGCGGACGACTCCCTCGATCGTCGCGTTCGCCCGCAACGGCGAGGTGCTCGTCGGTGAGGTCGCCAAGCGCCAGGCGGTGACCAACCCGGACCGGACCATCCGCTCGGTCAAGCGGGAGATCGGCACCAACTGGACCGTCGACATCGACGGCAAGAAGTACACCCCGCAGGAGATCTCGGCCCGCACGCTGATGAAGCTCAAGCGGGACGCCGAGGCGTACCTGGGTGAGCAGATCACCGACGCGGTGATCACCGTGCCGGCCTACTTCAACGACGGCCAGCGGCAGGCCACCAAGGAGGCCGGTGAGATCGCCGGCTTCAACGTGCTGCGGATCGTGAACGAGCCGACCGCGGCCGCGCTGGCGTACGGGCTCGACAAGGGCTCCAAGGAGCAGACCGTCCTGGTCTTCGACCTGGGTGGCGGCACCTTCGACGTCTCGCTGCTGGAGCTGGCCGAGGGCGTCATCGAGGTCAAGTCCACCAGCGGCGACAACCACCTCGGTGGTGACGACTGGGACCAGCGCATCATCGACCACCTGGTGAAGACCTTCCGCGGCGAGCACGGCATCGACCTGTCCCAGGACAAGATGGCCATGCAGCGGCTCAAGGAGGCGGCCGAGAAGGCCAAGATCGAGCTGTCCGCCGCCACCACCAGCAACATCAACCTGCCGTACATCACCGCCGGCTCGGCCGGCCCGCTGCACCTCGACGTGACCCTGAGCCGCGCCGAGTTCCAGCGCATGACGCAGGACCTGCTGGACCGCTGCAAGGGCCCGTTCGAGCAGGCCGTCAAGGACGCCGGGATCAAGATCTCCGACGTCGACCACGTCATCCTGGTCGGCGGCTCGACCCGGATGCCGGCCGTGACCGACCTGGTCAAGCAGCTCACGGGCCGCGACCCGAACAAGGGCGTCAACCCGGACGAGGTCGTCGCCGTCGGCGCCGCCCTCCAGGCCGGTGTGCTCAAGGGTGAGGTCAAGGACGTCCTGCTGCTCGACGTGACCCCGCTGAGCCTGGGCATCGAGACCAAGGGCGGGATCTTCACCAAGCTCATCGAGCGCAACACCACCATCCCCACCAAGCGCTCCGAGGTTTTCACCACGGCCGACGACAACCAGCCGTCGGTGCTCATCCAGGTGTTCCAGGGCGAGCGGGAGATCGCGGCCTACAACAAGAAGCTCGGCACCTTCGAGCTGACCGGCCTCCCGCCGGCGCCCCGCGGCGTGCCGCAGATCGAGGTCACGTTCGACATCGACGCCAACGGCATCGTCAACGTGCACGCCAAGGACCTGGGCACCGGCAAGGAACAGAAGATGACGATTACCGGCGGCTCGTCGCTGCCGAAGGACGACATCGAGCGGATGCGCCGGGACGCCGAGGAGCACGCCGACGAGGACAAGCGGCGCCGCGACGAGGCGGAAACCCGCAACGTGGCCGAGGCGCTCCAGTGGCAGACCGAGAAGTTCCTCGCCGAGAGCGGTGACAAGCTGCCGGGCGAGAACCGTGACCAGCTCAACGAGGCGCTCGGTGAGCTGCGCAGCGCCCTCGGCGGCCAGGACATCGACAAGATCAAGGCCGCGCACGAGAAGCTGGCGCAGGTCTCCCAGCAGGCCGGTTCGCTGCTCTACTCGCAGCAGCAGGGCGAGCAGGCGGCCCCGGGCGCGGCCGGGCCGGGCGCGGGCGCAGGTGCGGGTGCGGGTGCGCCCGGTGGCGCCCAGGCAGGCGGTCCCGACGACGTGGTCGACGCGGAGATCGTGGACGAGGACAAGAAGTGACGTTCGGTCCCGGACACGTTTCTCGCAGAGGGATGAGGTAGCCGCATGACGCAGAAGCCACGAGCCGCCGACCCGGGTTCCACCGGGTCGGCGCCGGGTGGCTCCGCGACCGCCGGGCGGGATGCCGGCGAGGAGCCGCGGGTCGTCATCCGTGACAAGCGCAAGATCGGCAAGACCACCGAGCAGACGGTGACCGACACCTCGGCCGCCGACGCCGCGGCCGACGCACCCGCCGAAGGGCTGGTCGAGGAGGCCGAGGTCGTGGTCGACGAGATGGAGGGCGAGGCCGACGTCCCAGTCGCCGGCCCGCCGGTGGTGGACGCCCCGGCCCGGCCGAGTGAGGAGGCCGCCCCGGCCAACGCCCCGCTCGGCGCCGAGCTGGAGTCGCTCCGGGCCGAGCTGGACGAGCGGACCCGCGACGTCCAGCGGGTGTCGGCGGAGTACGCCAACTACCGCAAGCGGGTCGACCGGGACCGCGGCCTGGTCCAGGAGCAGGCGACCGGCACGGTGCTGACCGCACTGCTGCCGATCCTCGACGACCTGGACCGGGCCCGCGAGCACGGCGACCTGGTGGGCCCGTTCGGCAGCGTGGCCGAGCAGCTCACCACCGCGCTGACGAAGTTCGGCCTGACCGCGTTCGGCGAGCAGGGTGACCCGTTCGACCCGACCCGGCACGAGGCGGTGGCACACCAGACCTCCGCCGACGTGACCGAGCCGACCTGCGTGCAGGTCATGCGCCGGGGTTACCAGCTCGGCGAACGGCTGCTGCGGCCCGCCCTGGTCGCGGTCGCCGAGCCCGAGTAGTGCCGACCCGTGACGTCCCGCCCGCCCACGCCGGGCGGGCGGGACGACCGGGGTACCCGTGGAAGGGGGTGGACCGGTGAGTTCCAAGGACTGGATCGAGAAGGACTACTACGCCGCGCTGGGCGTGGAGAAGTCCGCCTCCTCGGACGAGATCAAGAAGTCGTACCGGAAGCTGGCTCGGGAGTCGCACCCGGACCACAACCCCGGTGACCCGAAGGCCGAGGAGCGGTTCAAGGCCGTCTCCGAGGCGTACGCCGTGCTCGGCGACGAGAAGAAGCGCCGCGAGTACGACGAGATGCGGTCGCTCTTCGGCTCCGGCGCCTTCCGGCGCAACGCCCGCGGGGCGGGCCAGCCGGGCGGCATGCCGTTCGACGTCTCCGACCTGTTCGGCGGGGCGGGCGGCGGCGAGGCCCGGTTCGGTGGCGGCGGGCTGGGCGACCTGTTCAGCTCGATCTTCACGGGCGGGGGCGCCGGCGGCGCGGCCCGTCCGCGCGGTCCGGCCCGGGGCCGGGACGTCGAGACCGAGGTGGCACTGGACTTCCCCGACGCGGTGCGCGGCGTGACCCTACCGTTGACGTTGCGCGCCCCCGGGGTCTGCGAGACCTGCCACGGCAACGGGGCGAAGCCCGGCACCCAGCCGGTCGCCTGCCCGGTCTGCCACGGCGCCGGGGTGACCACCCGCAACCAGGGGTCGTTCAGCTTCTCCGAGCCGTGCCGCAACTGCCAGGGCGTGGGCACGATCGTCGAGGAGAAGTGCCCGGAGTGCCACGGCACCGGCGGGGTCACCAAGACCCGCACGCTGAACGTGCGCTTCCCGGCCGGGGTGGCCGACGGCCAACGCATCCGGCTGGCCGGGCGGGGCGAGCCCGGTGAGCGCGGCGGCCCGGCGGGCGACCTGTTCGTGCACGTCAAGGTCCGCCCGGACGAGCTGTTCGGGCGCACCGGGGACGACCTGACCCTGACCGTGCCGATCACGTTCGCGGAGGCGGTGCTCGGCATCGACCTGCGGGTGCCGACCCTGGACGGCACGGTGACCCTGCGGGTGCCGCCGGGCACGCCGAGCGGCCGCGTGCTGCGCGCCCGGGGCAAGGGCGTCGTACGCCGGGACGGCCGCGCCGGTGACCTGCTGGTCACCCTCGACGTGGTGGTTCCCGCGAAGCTTTCGGACGAGGCACGGGCGGCGCTGGAGACGTTCGCGGAGCAGACCCCGCCGGCCGCGCGGGAACATCTCGACGCGCGGGTGCGTCGATTCAGTTGACCGGGTGACGAGGCAGCGGAGGTGAGCGGGGATGGGGCAGGAGTTCGTCGGCTCGGGTGACCCTGCCTACGAGGCCAAGGTCCTGATGATCTCGGTGGCGGCGCGGATGGCGGGGATGCACCCGCAGACCCTGCGCCAGTACGACCGGTTGGGCCTGGTGCAGGCCGGCCGGGCGGCCGGGGGTGGCCGCCGGTACAGCGTCCGGGACGTGGTGCTGCTCCGCGAGGTGCAGCGGCTCAGCCAGGACGACGGAATCAACCTGGCCGGGGTCAAGCGGATCATCAACCTGGAACGGCTGCTGGAGGAGGCCCAGCAGCGGGTGGCCCGGCTGGAGGCGGAGCTGGACGCCGCGTACCGCCGGATCGCCGAGCTGGAGTCGCTGGGCGGCTTCTCCCGCGGCGACCTCGTCCCCACGAACCGCACCTCCACCGCGCTCGTCGTCTGGCGCCCCCGCCGCACCTCGGAGCGCTGACCCCGACACGCCACAGGCCGGCGCGCGCCCACCCCGGGCCGCGCCGGCCTTCCCATGATCCAGTCCCTGACCGGCTGCTGTCCGAGGTGTGTACGTGGATCAGTAACGTCTCGGCGCATGAGGATTCTTGTCGTCGGGGCGGGCGCGACCGGAGGCTACTTCGGCGCCCAGCTCCAGCAGGCCGGCCGGGACGTCACCTTTCTCGTCCGGCCCGGGCGCGCCGGCGTGCTCCGCGAGCGCGGGCTGCGGATCACCGGCCTGGGGACCGAGACCGTGCTCACGCCACGGCTGCTGACCGCCGCCGGGATCGACGGGCACTACGACGTCGTGCTCGTCTCGGTGAAGGCCACCGCGCTGCCGGCGGCGATGGACGACGTCGCCGCCGCGGTCGGCCCGCATAGCACGGTGATCCCGTTCCTGAACGGGATGGCGCACATGGACGCGCTCAACGAGCGGTTCGGCGGGGACGCCGTGCTCGGCGGCGTGGTCCGCGTACTCACCACCCTCGACGCCGAGGGTGACATCGTCCGGCTGGGCACCCTCGCCGACATCGTCGTCGGCGAACAGCAGGGCGGCACGTCGCAGCGTGTCGACCAGATCACCGCGGCGCTGTCCGGTGCGGGGTTCGACTTCTCCGTCTCGCCGGACATCCGCCGGGCCATGTGGCACAAGTGGGTCTTCATCAGCACCCTCGGCGCCCTCAACACCCTGGTGCGCGGTTCCGTGGGCGACGCGACGGCGACCTCCGGTGGCGACCGCCTCGGCCCGCAGATCGCCGCCGAGGCCGCGGCCGTCGCGGCGGCGGCCGGGTATCCGGTGCCGCAGCAGACCCTCGACGGCGTGCAGGCCTTCGTGACGCGGCCCGGCTCGGCCGACACCGCCTCGCTCTACCGGGACCTGGTCGCCGGGCAGCCGACCGAGGTCGAGCAGATCTTCGGCGACCTCACGGCGCGGGCCCGCGCGCTCGGCGTACCCACCCCTCTGCTGGACGCCACGACGGTGGCCCTGCGCGTGCACGAACAGCGCCTCACCGGCGGATAGTGCGGCCGCGAGAGTGCGGCGTGGGCTTCGTCCGTCCGCCCGGTGGTTCGGGGA
This sequence comes from Micromonospora sp. NPDC004551, assembly GCF_040609975.1. Taxonomy (NCBI): domain Bacteria; kingdom Bacillati; phylum Actinomycetota; class Actinomycetes; order Micromonosporales; family Micromonosporaceae; genus Micromonospora; species Micromonospora sp. NPDC004551. The sequence continues at coordinate 53,071 of NZ_JBEXLM010000001.1, forward strand.
AACCCGGGTGCCGGGCGAGGACGATCCGCTAACGTCTGAACCAGGCCCAACCAACTCAATCCGGACTCCGAACTGGCAGGGGGAGCCATGGCGGAATCGGCGAAGACGGTGGCGGAACGGGCAGAGGAACGGCTGGAGCAGGTGGCCGAGAACGTCCGGGAGCGGTTCGATCGGATCACCAAGGGTGGCTTCACCGACAAGATCAGGGAAGGGCGCTTCGCCGACCAGGTGGACCACGGTGTCGACCGCGCCAGGGACGACGAGCGACGCAGGAAGCAGGGCGGATCGACAGGCTGACCGATCCGCCGACGTGCGGGCCGGGACCCACGGGGGGTCCCGGCCCGTTCGCCGTCCCAGGGCGGGGCCACACCCCCACCGAAAGAGCAGGAGATCAGAGCCGCCGGTTCTCCCGCACCAGCCCGCCTTCGCACCAGTCCCGGTAGACGAAGAGGTCCGGGCGGGCGAGCAGCACCCGGCTGTTGTGCGCCCAGTTGCGCATCAGCTCGTCGCCGGCCCGCTCGGCCTGCTCGACGAGCTTGCGGAAGCGGCGCTTCGGGTGGGCCCGGAAGTTCGTCCGGATGCCGTCGGCCGCGTAGATGTAGAGGCAGTGCAGGGCGAACCGGCGGGCCGGGCAGGCCGGGTCCATGGCCAGGTCGAAGAGCGTCTGCACCAGGTGGTCCCCGGCGACGAGCAGGTCCCAGTCCGGCGGCATCGAGGTGAGCGGGACCGAGTCCGGCTGGTAGGCCCAGGACCGCAGCTCGGCGGGCGAGGGGTCGACGGGATTGGCGAAGCCGTGGAACGTCTCTTCCTGCACGCTCACCGGCCGACCTTCCGCTTCCGCTGGCGGGGGCACCGGCCACCCGCGGACCCTGGCTGCTGGGCCGAAACGTTAACGCGGCTTCGCAGGGCGGCGGTAGACCTTCCCGGAATCAATTCGGCAACCGTTGGCCGGGCCGGGTCGACCGTACGGCCGACCCGGCCCGGCCGAGGTCAGTCGGCCACTCCCGCCGGCACCGGCCGCCGGGCGGCGCTGCGCCGGCGCAGCCAGAGCTTGAACCAGGGCAGGTCGGGCAGGCGGGCCAGAATCGGCCCGGTCACCACGGTGATGAGCACGTACGCGGTGGCGAGCGCCGCCAGCCGGGGCTCGACCGGGTACGCGGCGGCGACGGCCAGGCCCGCGATGACGATGGAGAACTCGCCGCGCGGGGTGAGTGCGAAGCCGGCCCGCCAGCGACCGGGCTCGCCGATCCCGGCCCGGCGGGCGGCCAGCCACCCGGTGGCCAGCTTCGTCCCCATGGTCACCACGGCCAGCAGCAGCGCCGGCAGCAGCACCGGCGGCATGTCCAGCGGCTTGGTGACCAGGCCGAAGAAGACGAAGAAGACCGCGGCGAAGAGATCCCGCAGCGGCGACAGCAGTTCGGTGGCGTGGTGCGCCACCGGCCCGGACAGGGCGATGCCGACCAGGAAGGCGCCGACCGCGGCGGAGACCTGGAGCTTGGCCGCGACCCCGGCGACCAGGAGGGTCAGGCCGAGGACCCCGAGCAGGAGCGCCTCGGGGTCCTTCGCGGAGAGCGCGGCGGAGATCAGGTGGCCGTACCGGATCGCGACGGCCAGCACGAGGATCACGGTGAGCACCGCGACGGCGAGCGCGATGCCGCCCTTGACCAGGCCGACCCCGGCGAGCAGCGCGGTGACCAGCGGCAGGTAGAGGGCCATCGCCAGGTCCTCGATCACGAGGACGGAGAGGATCACCGGGGTCTCCCGGTTACCGACCCGGCCGAGGTCGCCGAGGACCTTCGCGATCACCCCGGAGGAGGAGACCCAGGTGACGCCGGCGAGCACCACGGCGGCCACCCAGCCCCAGCCGAGCAGCAGGGCGAAGGCGAAGCCGGGCAGCGCGTTGAGTGCCGCGTCGATCAGGCCGGCCGGTGCGGCCGAGCGGAGGTTGCCCACCAGTTCGTTGGCGCTGTATTCCAGGCCGAGCATGACGAGCAGCAGGATGACGCCGATCTCCGCGCCGACGGCGAAGAACTCCTCGCTGGCGTTGAGCGGCAGCAGGCCGCCGTGGCCGAAGGCGAGGCCGGCGAGCAGGTAGAGGGGGATGGGTGAGACACCGAAGCGGCGGCTGAGGCGGCCGAGCAGGCCGAGCAGGAGCAGCAGCGCGCCGACCTCGACGAGCAGCGTTGTGGTTTCGTGCATCCGCGCCTCAGCCGTCCGGGTCTGCTTCGGCGAGGATCGCGGTCACCCCGTCGAGCCCTTGCCGGGTGCCGACCACGACCACCACGTCACCGGCCTGGAACCGGAAGGTGGGATCGGGCGAGACGATCACCTCGCCCTGACGCAGCACCGCCACGATGGAGGCGCTGGTGCGGGTGCGTGCCTTGGTGTCACCGAGCGGCCGGCCGACGTAACGGGAGCCGGCCGGGATGGCGATCTGCTCGGTGAGCAGCCCGGCGGCCTGGTCGCGCAGCCCGGCGAGCTGGCCGAGCATCAGCGACGCGCCGAGGATGTCGGCCAGCGCCTCCGCCTCGTCGTCGGTCAGCGGTATGTCGTGCTGACAGGAGTCGGGATCGTCCGGGTCGTACAGGACCAGGTCGCGGCGGCCATTGCGGTGGGAGACCACGCCGAGGCGGCGCCCGGATTCCGTCATCAAATCGTGACGGACGCCGATCCCCGGTAGGGCAGTCTGTTCGACACGTACTCGCACCCGCGCAAGGCTACCGTGCGGAGGAGGCCCCCATGATCGGGCGCCGATTGCTCCCGGGTATCGGTCTGCTGCTGGTGGCGGCCCTCGCCGCCTGCTCGATCGGCGACGTCCGCCGGAACCCGCCGGACCGGTCGTCCGCGTCCCCGCGGCCGGCGCCGACCGCGACCGTGCCGGTGCCGTCGCGGGCCGTCGGCTTCGACGAGGTACGCCACGTCCGGGTCGCCGTCGACCGCCGGTACGACCGCCCGTTCGTGGAGTTCGTCGACGCCGACCACGGGTACGCCCTCTTTGTCGCCGCCTGCGACGACCCGCCGTCCGGCCGCGGCTGCCCCGGCGCGCTGCTGTACGCGACCGCCGACGGTGGCCGCACCTGGCGTGCCCTGCCGCACCCTCGTCCGCTGGCGGCGGGCCAGCAGCTCTACGCCGTGCCGGGGGCGCTGGTGCTGCTGGCCGAGCCATACGGCTGGTACATCTCGACCGACGGCGGGGCCACCTTCGTCCACAGCGCCGGGGCGGAGCCGGCGGCCCTGGTGGCCGCGCGGGGCCGCTTCCAGGTGGTCGAGCGGCTCGGCGCCGTGGGCGAGTGGGACGGCGCGACCCTGCGCCCGTTGCCCGCCCAGCCGGCCGTACCCGGGCTCAACACGGTGGGCCACTCCGGCGACCTCGTGGTGGCGGCCGGCGCGCGGGACGGCCGCCCCTATGCGGCGCTGTCCCGGGACGCGGGCCGGCACTGGGAGTCGACGCCGCTGTCCTGGCGGGGCGACGAGGTGGGGGTGCTACGCGTGGTGATCGCCCCGGACGGCGGCGTGTGGCTGGTCGGGGAGCGCCCGGACCGGACGGGCTTCCCCCCGCTGTGGCGGCTGGTGGCCGGTCTGGAGTGGGCCCTGGTCCGGGCTGTCGGGCATCCCGCGCAGGCCCGTTCGGTGGCGCCGCTCGGTGCCGAGCTGGTGGCGGTGACCAGCCCGGACGGGGTGGGCGTGGTGGCCGGCGGCCGCTACTACCGGGTGGACTGGCCGCTCAACGGCGAGCACTACCTCACCGTTCTGGCCGACGGCACGATCGCCGCCCGTGGCCCGGACGACCTGGTGCTCGGCACGGGCTGGACCGCCAACCGCCGCTGGGTGAGGGTGGTGCTGGACCGACAAGCGGAGTGACGGGTGTCACACACCCGGAGTTGAGCGGAATAGACTCAACTCTGGTTGTGTCCTTTCCAGTGGACACGCCGATCCGGGGGAGCCCATGAACACGGAACGACTCACCACCAAGAGCCGCGAGACCATCACCGGTGCCGTCGCGCTGGCGAACCAGCGCGGTCACGCCACCGTGGAGCCCTGGCACCTGCTGCTGTCGCTGCTCGACACCGAGGGTTCGACCGCCGCCGGCCTGCTGCGCGCCGTCGGGGCCGACCCCGCCGAGCTGCGCCGGGTCGCCCAGCGCTCGGTCGACGCCCTGCCCGCGGCCCGCGGCTCCAGCATCGCCGAGCCCACCCTGGCCCGGGAGTTCGTCAACGCCATCGGCGCCGCCGAGCAGATCGCCCGGCCGCTGGGCGACGAGTACACGTCCACCGAGCACCTGCTGGCCGGTCTGGCCCGGGTCGGTGGCGCGGTCTCCGTCGCGCTGAAGAACTCCGGCGCCACCGAGGAGAACCTGGTCGCCGCCTTCCCGACCGTGCGCGGCGGGGACCGGCGGGTCACCACGGCCGACCCGGAGCAGACCTACCAGGCCCTCGCGAAGTACGGCGTCGACCTGACCGCGAGCGCCCGCGAGGGGAAGATCGACCCGGTCATCGGCCGCGACTCGGAGATCCGCCGGGTGATCCAGGTGCTGTCCCGGCGTACCAAGAACAACCCGGTGCTGATCGGCGAGCCGGGCGTCGGCAAGACCGCGATCGTCGAGGGCCTGGCCCAGCGGATCGTCGCCGGTGACGTGCCGGAGTCGCTGCGGGACAAGAAGCTCGTCTCGCTCGACCTCGGCGCCATGGTGGCCGGCGCGCAGTACCGCGGCCAGTTCGAGGAGCGGCTCAAGTCGGTGCTGGAGGAGATCAAGAACTCCGACGGCCAGGTCATCACCTTCCTCGACGAGCTGCACACCGTGGTCGGCGCAGGCAAGGGCGAGGGCTCGATGGACGCCGGCAACATGCTCAAGCCGATGCTGGCCCGCGGCGAGCTGCGGATGGTGGGCGCCACCACGCTGGACGAGTACCGCGAGCACATCGAGAAGGATCCGGCGCTGGAGCGCCGTTTCCAGCCGGTGCTGGTCGGCGAGCCGACCATCGAGGACACCATCGGCATCCTGCGCGGCCTGAAGGAGCGCTACGAGGTGCACCACGGCGTCCGGATCACCGACGCCGCGCTGGTGGCCGCCGCCGCCCTCTCCGACCGCTACATCACCGACCGGTTCCTGCCGGACAAGGCCATCGACCTGGTCGACGAGTCCGCCTCGCGGCTCCGGATGGAGATCGACTCCCGTCCGGTCGAGGTGGACGAGATCGAGCGGGCGGTGCGCCGGCTGGAGATCGAGGAGATGGCGCTGGCCAAGGAGCCGGACGCCGCCTCCGCCGAGCGGCTGGCCCGGCTGCGCAAGGAACTGGCCGACAAGCGCGAGCAGCTCACCGCGCTCTCCGAGCGCTGGCAGCTGGAGAAGAGCCACATCACCAAGCTCTCGACCGCCAAGGAGGAGCTGGAGCGGCTGGGTGGTGAGGCCGAGCGGGCCGAGCGCGACGGCGAGCTGGAGCGCGCCGCCGAGCTGCGCTACGGCCGGATCCCCGCCCTCCAGGCCGAGCTGAAGCAGGCCGAGGAGGAGCTGGCCCGGCTCCAGGCCGACGGCGCGATGCTGAAGGAGGAGGTCGGCGCGGACGACATCGCCGCCGTTGTCGCCTCCTGGACCGGCATCCCGGCCGGCCGGCTGCTGGAGGGCGAGACCGCCAAGCTGCTCCGGATGGAGGAGACGCTGGGCTCCCGGGTCGTGGGCCAGGCCGAGGCGGTCACCTCGGTGTCCGACGCGGTCCGCCGCGCCCGGGCCGGCGTGGCCGACCCGGACCGCCCGACCGGCAGCTTCCTCTTCCTCGGCCCGACCGGTGTCGGCAAGACCGAGCTGGCCAAGGCGCTCGCCGAGTTCCTCTTCGACGACGAGCGGGCCATGGTCCGCATCGACATGAGCGAGTACGGCGAGAAGCACTCGGTGGCCCGCCTGGTCGGCGCCCCGCCCGGTTACGTCGGCTACGAGGAGGGCGGCCAGCTCACCGAGGCGGTGCGCCGCCGGCCGTACTCGGTGATCCTGCTGGACGAGGTGGAGAAGGCCCACCCGGACGTCTTCGACGTGCTGCTCCAGGTGCTCGACGACGGCCGGCTCACCGACGGTCAGGGCCGCACGGTCGACTTCCGCAACGCGATCCTGATCCTCACCTCGAACCTGGGGTCGTCGGTGATCAGCGACCTGACGCTGGCCGAGGAGCAGCGCCGGGAGGGTGTCCTCGCGGTGGTCCGGTCGCACTTCAAGCCGGAGTTCCTCAACCGCCTCGACGACATCGTGGTGTTCGCCGCCCTCCAGGGCGAGGACCTGCGGGCGATCGTCGACATCCAGCTCGACCGGATGCGACGCCGTCTTGCGGACCGCCGGTTGTCGCTGGACATCAGCGACGCCGCCCGGGTGTGGCTGGCCGAGCACGGGTACGACCCGATCTACGGCGCCCGCCCGCTGCGCCGCCTGGTGCAGTCGGCGATCGGCGACCAGCTCGCGAAGGCCCTCCTGGCCGGCCAGATCCGCGACGGCGACACGGTGAAGGTCGACCTCGCCGACACGAAGGACGCCCTGACGGTGACGGCCGCCTGAGCCCGCACTGCGACGATCAAGGAGTTTGCGTCGGCTGAGGCACATCGGCCGACGCAAACTTCTTGGTCAAGAGGGTCGATGGTGGCCGGCCGGGGAAACAGTGGGGGCATGTTGGGGATCGGGAAGAACGACCGGGAGTTGGACGCGGCCGTCGAGGAGCTTCGGCGGGCGGACACCCTCGCCTTCGGCGGGGTGGGGATCGCGGGGCAGATCCTGCCGGCGACCGAGGCGTACCGGCACGTGGAGCGGGCCCTGCGGGAGCATCCGGAGGCGGCCCGGAAGAAGGTCGACCGGCTGCTGAAGCACGGTTCGCCGGCCGGAAAGGCGTACGCGGCCACGCTCCTGGACACCGTCGACCCGGCGGCCGGCCGGGCGGCCTGGGAACGCCTGCGCGACGACGACGGCGAGTTCACCACGTTCAGTGGCTGCCTCATGGATCACGCCACCCTGCGCGAGTACGCCGCCGAACGCCTCGCCGGCGCCTGACCGTAGCTGAGTTCTCACTCAGCGAACGGCACTTCAGCGCGCGTGCGCGGGGTTGTTACCGTCTCCGCCGATGGACCTTGGGGGGAGACGGCCGTGAACGGTTCACTGGCGTACGTGGTGACCACGTTGGGCTGCCTGGTCGGGGTGGCCGGCGTCGTGATCGCCGTGATCGCCCTGCGCAGGGCGCGGTCGGCACCACGTCCGAAGGCCGCCCCCGGCGACCCGTTCCGGGACCGTGACGCCGACGCGCTGCGCGGCGACCCCCGCGCGCTCAAGCCCGGCGACATCGTGGAGATCCGCCAGGTGCCCTACACCGTGCGCGGCTCGGTGCACCTGGTCGAGGGCGGCTGGAGCTGGGCGGAGCACCTGCTCGACGACGCCGGCGGGGTGAAGCGCTGGCTCTCCGTCGAGTCGGAGCCGGACCTGGAGCTGGTGCTCTGGACCAGCGAGCCGTCGGCCACCGTCACTCCGGGCGCGCCGACGCTGGAGATCGCCGGTCGCCGTTACAACTGGGACGAGTCCGGCCAGGCCCGGTTCACCGCCACCGAGGGCACCGGCCTCGACCCGCGCGGCACCATGCGCTACCACGACTACCAGGCGCCCGGCGGCGCCCGGCTCTCGTTCGAGGCGTACGGCGAGGCCGGCTGGGAGGTGAACCTCGGCGAGCAGTTGCACCGCGCCGAGGTGATGATCTACCCGCAGGGCGGCCCGGAGAAGGTGGGCTAGAGCGTGCTCGTCGCCCTGGAGGCCCCGTACGTCGACACCCGCGCCGCCGACCTGAGCCTGGTCCTCGGCGGCCCCGAGCGCCCCGCCCTGCACGTGCGCGAGCTGGCCCTGCCCGGCGGGCTGCGGCTGCGGCTGCGCCTGCTCGGCGCCTCGCACCAGGTGGTCTGCGGCGATCTCACCGAGACGGTCGCCTGCCTGCCCGGCCGCCCCCCGCACCTGCCGGACACCCTGCACGACGAGACCGCCGGCTACCGGTTCACCGCCACGGTGCTCCGGCCGGCGGGCGACGGCCTGCGCACGCGGGTCGCCGCACTCCGCGCCGACCTGGCCGACGACCCGTACGCGCTGGTCGGGGTCTTCCCCGGTGACGAGGACGCGATCACCGCGCTCGCCGTCCGCCCCGAGCCGCCGGACGGCTCGGTGGCCTGGCGCACCTGGCACGCGTATCCGCAGACCAATGAGCTGGTCCTGACCGAGACGGTGGTATCGCTGTGACGTACCGACGGTGGTTCGTGGTGGGGGTGGCGTTCGCCGTCATCGGTGCCGTGGTCGCCGCCTTCGCGATCTTCTACGGCAACTTCTCCCCCCGGGGTTACGTCGAGGACCGCTACACCCGGGCGGCCAGCCAGGACCTCGGCTCGGACGCGATCGCGTACACGTCGAACCGGTCGCCGAGCCAGGTGTCCAAGGAGATCACCGACGCCTGGCAGCCGGCCGACCAGTACGTCGACGGCAGCGGGGTCTACCTGCGCTACGACGACGACTCGGTGGTGATCCTGCCGCTCGCCGCCGCCGGTTCGGTGATCCTGCTGGAGCGGATGACCACCGCCTATCCCCGTTACCACTCCCGCGTGGGCAGCCACTGGGGCTGGGGGCGGGGCAGCACGGTCCGCGGCGGCGGGCCCGGCTCCGGCAAGTGACCTGACCCGACGAATCCTGGAGTCCCCTGTGCAGACCCTGTTCACCGATCTGCTCGTCACGCTCGCCTACGGCGTGGTCGGCGTCGCCCTGATGGCCGTCGGCTACGTGCTGGTCGACGTCGCCACCCCCGGCAAGCTGCACGAGCTGATCTGGGCGGAGCGCAACCGCAACGCCGCGCTGCTGCTCGCCTCGAACCTGGCCGGCGTCGGCATCATCGTGGTCGCCGCGATCGCCGCCAGCGCGGACGACTTCGCGCTCGGCCTGGTCGGCGCGGCCGCGTACGGGATCCTCGGGCTGGTCATCATGGCCGCGTCGTTCCTGCTGCTGGACATGGCCACCCCCGGCAAGCTCGGTGAGATCCTGGTCGACCCGGAGCCGCACCCCGCGGTCTGGGTCTCCGCCGTCGTGCACCTGGCGACCGGCGCGATCATCGCCGCCGCGATCAGCTGATGACACCCGGCAAGCGGGCGGCCAAGAGGAAGACCGCCTGGGTCGCCTGGCTGACCGTCGGCCTGATCGTCGCCGGCTGTGTCGCCGTGGGCGTGCTCAACACCGACGGGGACACCACCGTGCCGGCGCCGGCCGCCGACGAGCGGGCCGACAGCGTGGCGATCCTCCAGCGGACCAGCACGGAGCAGGGCCTCTGCTACGGCTGGGCGCTGGAGGACTACTACGACTACGGCGCCGCCCCGCGCAACGTCGGCTCCAACCTGGGCGACGGCATCGCCGTCGAGGAGAACCCGGCCTGCCCGCGCTGGGTACAGGTGACGGCCAACGTCGGCTACGTCTCGGACAGCAGCGAGAGCAACGACTTCGCCCGGATCGAGGTGACCGGCTCCCCGGACATCGACACGCTCGACCTCGTGCGGGTCGAGAACGGGCTGGAAAGGCTCGGGCTCACCGAGGACGTCTTCGTGGACGATCCCGGCTGGGCCGTCACCCGGGCCGCGGTCATGCTGCCGCTGCTCGCCGTCGAGGCCGGCCTGGCCGAGCCCGCCGACACCCCGGTGCCGGCGGCGGGCAGCCCGTCCCCGCTCCCCGACGCCGGCAGCGACTACCTGCGGGACCGGTGGGGCTGGCTGCTCGCCACCGTCGGGCTGCTGCTGCTCGCCGCGCTCTTCGTCACCGTCGGCGTCGTGCAGCGCGGCCGGGAGCGGCAGCGCCGGGTGGCCGTGCCCGCGCAGCGCGCCGGGGCGGGCGCCGCCGGGCGTACCCGGGAGAAGGCGTGACCGCCGACGCGCCCGCACGGCCGCCCTGGCGCCCGGCCCGCGCGGCGGTCCTGCTCGCGGTCTTCGTCTGCGCGGCCTGTGGCCTGGTCTACGAGCTGGCCCTCGTCGCGCTCGGCAGCTACCTGATCGGCGACGCGGTCGGCCAGGCGTCGATCGTGCTCGGCGTGATGGTCTTCGCGATGGGTGTCGGCGCGCTGGTCGCGAAGCCGTTCCAGTCCCGGGCGGCGGCCGCGTTCGCCGCGATCGAGCTGACGCTGGCCCTGCTCGGCGGCCTCTCCGTGCTCGGCCTCTACGCCGCGTTCGCCTGGCTCGACCTCTACGGGCCGGCGCTGGTCGGCACCGCGTTCGTGCTGGGCCTGCTCATCGGCGCCGAGATCCCGCTGCTCATGGTGCTGCTGCAACGCATCCGCGCGCAGTCCGCCGGTAGCGCCGTGGCTGACCTCTTCGCCGCCGACTACGTCGGCGCGCTGCTCGGCGGCCTGGCCTTCCCGTTCCTGCTGATGCCGGTCTTCGGCCAGCTCAAGGGCGCCCTCGTGGTCGGCGCCGTGAACGCGGTCGCGGGCCTCGCCCTCGTCTGCACCGTCTTCCGCGCCGATCTCGGTCGCCGCGCGCGGGTCGCGCTCGGTGCCGGCGCCGCCGTGGTCGCCCTCTGCCTGGGGTACGCGTGGGTCGCCGCCCACGACTTCGAGGTGACCGCCCGGCAGCAGCTCTACCGCGACCCGGTGGTGCACGCCGAGCGCAGCCGCTACCAGGAGATCGTGCTGACCCGGTCGGTGCGGGAGATCGGGCACACCGACACCGACCTGCGGCTGTTCCTCAACGGCGACCTCCAGTTCAGCTCGATCGACGAGTACCGCTACCACGAGTCGCTCGTCCACCCCGCGATGCGCGGTCCGCACGGCAACGTGCTGGTTCTGGGCGCCGGCGACGGGCTGGCGCTGCGCGAGATCCTCAAGTACCCGGACGTGCGGCAGGTGACCCTGGTCGACCTCGACCCGGCCGTGGTGCGGCTGGCCCGTTCCGAGCCGCAGCTGCGCGAGCTCAACCACCACTCGCTCGCCGACCCCCGGGTCCGGGTGCTCAACGTCGACGCGTTCGGCTGGCTGCGCACCGCCGCGGAACGCTTCGACGTGGTCGTCGCCGACCTGCCCGACCCGGACGAGACGGCCACCGCCAAGCTCTACACGGTCGAGTTCTACGCGCTGATCCGGCCGGTGCTCGCCCCCGGCGGCCGGCTCGTCGTGCAGTCCGGCTCGCCGTACTTCGCGCCCCGGTCGTACTGGTCGATCGAGCGGTCGATCCGGGAGGCGGGCTTCGCCACCGTGCCGTACCACGTGGATGTGCCGAGCTTCGGCGACTGGGGGTTCGTGCTCGCCGCGCCCGGCGGTACGCCACCGGCGCTGGGGCTGCCCGCCGACGCGCCGCCGCTGCGCTTCCTCACCCCGTCGGTGCTCGCCGCGGCCGCTACGTTCCCGGCCGACCGGGGCCCGGTCGACGTGCCCGCCTCCACGTTGCTGCAGCCCAGGGTGCTGGAGTACGCCCGAGCGGAGTGGCGCGGCTACTAGTTTCGAAGCCATGCCCGCCCGTTCGTCCCGTTGGTCGAGACCGCCCCGGGCACTGGAGGCGCCGTCGTACCTTCAGGCGTTCGTGCTGTCCGGGGTGCTGACCGTGCTGGCCACCCGGGCGTACCTCCAGGCGACCGGCTTTCCGCAGCTCGGCGGCGGCGGGCTGCACATCGCCCACGTGCTCTGGGGTGGCCTGCTGATGACCGCGGGCCTCGGCGTGGGGCTGGTCTTCCTCGGCAGCGTGGCCCGCATCCTGGGGGCCATCCTGGGCGGGATGGGCTTCGGGCTCTTCATCGACGAGGTCGGCAAGTTCGTCACCACCGGCACGAACTACTTCTACGCCCCGGCCGCGAGCATCATCTACGTCGCGTTCGCCCTGCTGGTCGTGATCACCCAGGCGCTGCGCGGCCGGACCCGGCTGTCCGGACCGGAGCGCACGGCGAACGCCCTGTACACCGTCGTCGGCGGTCTCACCACCGGCCTCACGGCGCGGCGCCGGGCGGCTGTGCTGCGCATGGTCCAGGGTTGCGGCCCGGACGTCGAGGAGGCGGTCGTCAGGCTGCTGGACGTGGTGCCCCGCCGGGAGGCGCCCGCACCCCGGTTCTGGCACCGCTGGCTCGGCACGGCCCGCCGCGTCGCGGTGTGGGTGACCACGCACCGGTGGGTGGTGTCCCTGGTGGTGCTCTACCTGATCGGCGAGCCGTTCGTCGTGGTGGTGCGGGTGCTGCTCGACGCGATCACCGGCCATCTGCCCGACCAGCAGGAGTGGGGTGCACTGCTCGGCGTCTCGGTCTCCGCGCTGATCACCGCGGTGCTGAGCATCCGCGGCGCGCTGCTGCTGCCCAGCGACCAGACGCGGGCGTTCCGGCTGTTCAAGCTCGCGCTCCTCGTGGACCTGCTCTTCGGGCAGGTCTTCAGCTTCACGGTCAACCAGTTCAGCGCGGTCTTCGCGCTCGGCGTCGACCTCTTCCTGCTCGCCGTGGTGACCGCCGAGTACCGCCGGCTGCGCCGGGAGGCCGGAGCGGCGGACCGGACGAGCTGACCGGCGTGGGCGGCCGTCGTCGTGCCCGGCGTCGATGGGTCGGGGCCGCTACTGTGTGGGCCTGATCTAGCGAAGGAGAGAGAGTCATGACCGATTCCTCCCCGGCGCCGGGGCGCGTGCGTCCGGGCGTGGTGGCGGCGTCCTTCTACCTGTTGCTGCTCTTCGCGCTCACTCAGTTGATCGGTCTGATCGCGACCGTCTCCGTCGGCAGCAAGCTGCGCGAGGGCTTCGAGCGGGCCTTCGAGGGCACGACGACGGGCGCGCAGGACGTCGGCACGTTCGTGGTCGCGTTCACCATCGGGACCGCCGCCCTGCTGCTCGTCCTCGCGCTGGGCCTGGTCGTCCTGGGCCTGTTCAACAACCGCGGCAACAACGGCACCCGGATCACCACCTGGGTGCTGGGCGGCATTCTCATCTGCTGCCTCGGTGGCAGCCTGATCAGCGGCGCCACCGGGACCGTCGGTGGCAGCACCGGTGGCGACGGGCCCTCCGCGGAGGAGATCCGGCGCAGCCTCGACGACGCTCTGCCCTCCTGGTACGGGCCGGTGAACACGGCGCTCGGCGTGGTCGGGCTCATCTCGCTGCTGGTCGCGCTGATCCTGCTGGCGTTGCCGAAGGCCAACGAGTTCTTCCGCAAGCCGAAGCAGGGCTGGGAGCCGCCGGTCCCGGGTGCCGCCTACCCGGCGGAGCCCGGCTACCCGCAGACCCCGGGCTACCCGGCCACGCCCGGCTACCCGGGCCAGCCCGCCCCGGGACCGGCTCAGCCGGCGCCCGGGCAGCCGGGTCAGGCCGGTCCGTCGCCGGAGTCCGGGGAGCGCCGGGAGGGCGAGCCGCCGACAAGTTGACGCCCGGATAAGAGCGACGCCGACGATCCCTCCGAGTAGGTTGCAAGCCGACGCCTACCGGAGGGATCTGTCGTGTCGTACCCCCATCAGGCCCCGCCCCGCCGGCCGGGCGCGGTGGTCTCGGCGGCGGCGCTGCTGCTGCTGATGGCGGTGGGCGCCGTGGCGTACGCGGTCGCCAATCTGCTGGTCACGGCAGGCACGGTGGACCGCTTCCGGGAGGCGGCGCGGACGACCGACGCGGGCGGCGGCGAGATCGACGGGGTGGCGTCGCTGCTGCGCGCCTCCACGGTGCTCTCCGCCGTGCTCGGCGTGCTGGTCGCGCTGCTGCTGGTCGGGCTCGCGCTCGGCCTGCTCTCCGGTCGCGCCGGCGCCCGGGTGGCCACCTGGGTGGTCGCCGGGCTGGGCCTGTTCTGCGGCTGCTGCGGCCTGGCGGTGCTGGTCGGGCAGCGGACCGCCCCGCTCCGGCTCGGCGCCGACGACCGGGTGACCGCCGACCTGCTGGCCCGGGCCGGCGACGCATACCCGGACTGGTGGATTCCGGTGAACGCGGCCCTGTCGGTGGCACAGATCCTCGGGTACCTGGTGGTGGCCGCCCTGCTGACCCTGCCCTCGGCCGGCGCGTTCTTCCACCGCCGCCCGGCGACCGCGCCGACCGGGCCGACACCGCCCGCCGGGCCGACCTTCAGCCACCCCTCGCCCTGGGGGCCGCCGCCCGGCACGCATCCCTCCCCGACGCCGGCCCCGCCCGGGCCGATTCCACCCCCCGAGGACCGCCCGTGACCGACGCACCGTCCCCCGCCCCGCGCCGGGCCCTCATCACCGGCGCCAGCCTGGGCATCGGCGAGGCGTTCGCCCGCCGGCTCGCCGCCGACGGCTGGGACCTCGTCCTGGTGGCCCGGGACGCGACCCGGCTCGACGACCTGGCGGCCGAGTTGACCGGCCGGCACGGCCGGCAGGTCGAGACGATCGCCGCGGATCTGCCCACCGACGACGGCTGCGCGGCGGTGGAACGCCGGCTGGTCACCGAGCCGCCGGTGGAACTGTTGGTGAACAACGCCGGGATCAGTCTCAGCACCTCGTTCGTCCGGTCGGCCGTCGCCGACGAGACCCGGTTGGTCCGGCTCAACGTGCTGGCGGTGCTCCGGCTGACCCACGCGGCCCTGGGTCCGATGATCGAGCGAGGCCACGGGGCAGTGATAAATGTCTCTTCCGTCGCGGGCTTCGGTGTCCCCATGCCGGGATCCACCTACTCGGCCAGCAAGGCCTGGGTGACGAATTTCAGTGAATCGATCGGCCAGTCGGTGGCCCCGCTCGGCGTACGCGTGATGGCGCTCTGCCCCGGCTACACCCGCACCGGCTACCACGAGCGGGCCGGCATCGACATGTCGCGCACTCCGGCGTGGATGTGGCTGCGAACTGACGACGTGGTCGACGAAGGGCTGCGTGACCTGCGGAAAGGCAAGCTGGTCAGCGTGCCGAGCTGGAAGTACAAGCTGGCCGTGGCGGGGCTGCGGCACGCGCCGCGTCGGCTGCTGCGCGGGGCGTCCCGGGACACCCGCGGCCGGGTCGACCGGGCCGGCGGCTGACCGCGAGCCGGCCCGGCAACTGCCCCGTCGCCGGGGTCCCCGCCGGCCGACCGGGGTGGACGGTCGCACAGCGTAGTCGGCCATCACCACCCGTCGGTCGCCCGCAGGGTTGACCCGGGTGGACCCCACGCCCGCCTCCCAGACTTGCGAAGTACCCTCTATCGCCATGGGGGACCACGACGACCTGCGTAAATTCATCACTGACCTGGCTGTGGTCCACGGCCGGGTGGTGCTCTCGTCGGGTCGGGAGGCGGACTGGTACGTCGACTTGCGTCGCGTCACGCTCCATCACCGGGCGGCGCCGTTGATTGGCCGGGTGATGTGCGACCTCACCGCCGACTGGGCGTACGACGCGGTGGGCGGGCTGACTCTCGGGGCCGACCCGGTGGCCACCGCGATGCTGCACGCGTCGGCCGGGACCGACCGACCGCTGGACGCCTTCGTGGTCCGCAAGACGGGCAAGGCGCACGGCCTCCAGCGGCGGATCGAAGGGCCGGACGTCGCCGGGCGTCGCGTCCTGGCGGTCGAGGACACCTCGACCACGGGCGGCAGCGTGTTGACCGCCGTCGAGGCATTGCGCGAGGCCGGGGCCGAGGTGGTGGGTGTGGCGGTTATTGTTGATCGAGGCGCCGGCGACGCGGTGCGAGCCGCCGGACTGCCTTATCGGGCGGCCTATACGTTGGCTGACCTCGGCCTTGTGGCGTAAAAGTTTGCCGATTCGGATCTGCTGATATGCAGGCGGATCGATGCTGCTGGTGGAAGGATGGAAAACGTGGGAACTGCGTTGGCTGAAATGACCATGCCTCAGATCTCGCCGCTTGCCGGCGAGCCGATCGAACGTGCCGACGCCGAGCGGCTCGCGGGGGTCCTCAAGGCCCTCGCGGACCCCGCCCGGCTGCGGCTGCTCAGCCTGATCCAGTCGGCTCCCGAGGGGGAGGCGTGCGTGTGTGACCTCACCGCGCCGCTCGGCCTCTCGCAGCCGACGGTCAGCCACCACCTGCGCATCCTCACCGAGGCCGGCTTGCTGGAGCGGGAGAAGCGCGGTGTCTGGGCGTACTACCGGCTGGTGCCGACCGCGATCGCCACGATCGCGGATCTGCTGACCCCGCCGCGGAAGCGGGCCACCAAGAAGGCCCGCTGAATCCGGACGTGTCCGAGGTTGGTGGCCGCCTCAGCTGAGTGCGGCGACGGGTGGCGTGCCAGGGGTGGCGCCACCACCGGACGGTGACGGCTGTCCGTCATCCGTGCCACCCGCAGATCGACAGGTCGTAGTCCGAAGGCCGGCTCCCCGGGAGGGGGCCGGCCTTCGGTGTGTCCGGGGATCAGCGGCGGTGCTGGCCGCCGCGCCGGTGCTGGTCGTCGTCGCCCTCGATGGCGTCCCGGACCGCGTCCACCGCGCCCGCCGCGCTGGCCGCGGCGACCACCGCGGCCGCCTCGCCGCGCTTGCGCGCCCGGCGGTCGCGGAGGAACTCGAAGAAGATCGGCAGCACCGAGATCAGGACGATCAGCGCGACGACAGGCAGGATGTACCGGTCGATCTTGTCGCCGATCGCGTTGTAGATCTGGTCGGCCAGCAGGTAGCCGACCAGCAGGATGCCGTCCACCCAGAGGACCGCCCCGACCACGTTCCACAGGAGGAACTGCCGGGCCGGCATGCCGAGCACCCCGGCCACCGGGTTGAGGAAGGTCCGCACGATCGGGATGAACCGGGCCAGCACCACGGCCTTCGCCGGGCCGAACTTCTGGAAGTAGTACTCGGCCTTCTCCACGTACTCCCGCTTGAACAGGCGGGAGTTGGGCCGGTCGAACATCCGCTTGCCGTAGCGCGCGCCGAGCCAGTGCCCGAGCTGGGCGCCGGCGATCGCGCAGAGCGGACCGCCGATCAGCAGGCCGGCCAGCGAGAGCCGGGTGCCGGCGCCGAAGATCGCGTCGGCCACCGGCGAGGCGGCCACCCCGGCCAGGAAGAGCAGCGAGTCGCCCGGGAAGAAGAAGCCGACCAGCAGACCGGTCTCGGCGAAGAGGATCGCCCAGACGCCGATCATCCCGAAGGTGTGGATGAGGTCCTTCGGATCGAGCGGGTTCAGGGCCACGCTCTCGGAGAGCACCCGGGTCTTCTCTGCTGTGTCCACGGCCACAAAGGGTACCCGGGCCGGATCCGATCCCACGCCGGACCGTGGTCATGCCACCCGGAGCACCATGATGTCGCCGTGATGGTCCGCCGGTGGGTGGCCGGTGGCAGCCCCTGCGAGGGTCCTCGCACGCAGGGACCCGGAGCATCCGGGATCGGAACAGGGAGAACTGGCATGAGGACACGCATCCGGACCATCATCGCGACTCTGGGCGTCATGGCGGCGGCGCTGGCCGCACCGGCGCCGGCCAGCGCCGCACCCACTTCGGGCGGCATGGCACCTTCCGGTGCAGGCTACGTCTCCCTCTCCACGCTCGCCGCGAGTGGCTGTGGATCGACCTGTGACTACCGGGACCCGAACACCTTCAAGATCTACTACGACGGAACGCACTACGCGACCTGTGTCGAGGGCCGGCCCGGATACGACGAGAGGGCGATCGACGTGGACAGTGTCTGGTTCCCGGGCGGCACGATCATCCTCCGCTACAGCCCGTTCTGTCGCACCGTCTGGACCAAGAGGACCGGCAGCGTCTCGCCGACCACGACCAGCTACTACACGGGTGGTGGCAAGCGGACCGAGGCCCGGGGGGTCATCTCCGGCACGGACTGGACGCAGATGTTGAATGACGCCGGCCTGCTCGGTCAGGGCTGCGGCACCGACGGCTCGCTCAGCGGATGCACGATCAAGTACTGAGTCCGATGCCTTCGGACCACGCGGCGAGGCACGATTGCCGGCCTCGCCGCGTGGTCCTCCTTCCGGTGCCGGGTCGGAGCCGAGCCGGGGATCGACGACCGACGCGCCTAGAGCCGTGGGTCGACCGGCTCGGACTCGCAGGCGAGGATGGCGAAGACCAGCTCGTGGCGGCGCCAGAGCGGGGCGTCCTCGGCCAGCGCGTCCAGCGCGGCCAGGCCCAGCGCGTGCTCGTGCAGGGCCAGCCCGCGCTTGCGGCCCAGCGACCGCTTGCGCAGGCCGGCGAGCTGCCCCGGCCCGGTGTACCCGGGACCGTAGATGATCCGCAGATACTCCCGGCCCCGGCACTTGATCCCCGGCTGGAGCAGCGACCCCTTCGGCGAGCGGGCGGCCGGCCCGGCGTACGGCTTGACCACCATGCCCTCCCCGCCGGCCGCGGTGAGGGACAGCCACCAGTCGGTCGCCGCTGCCACGGCCGCCTCGTCGGCCAGGTCGACCACCTGCCGCCGGGTGGGGGTGAAGAACTCCGGGTCGGCGGCGCAGAGCCGGTCGGCCAGGGCCAGATGCCAGCCGTGGTCGCGGTCGGCGTAGCTCGTGCCGGCCCCGGCCAGCACCGCGAACGGCGCCAGCGTCACGCCGCGCAGCCCGTCGGTCCGCCCCACGTACGCCCGGTACGCCGCCGAGTACGCCTCGACCTCGGCTGCCCGGTCGGTCATCCGGCGGCGCAGCTCACCCACCGGTAGCCCCCGTCCGGCGGCGGCGTCCAGCGTGGCGAGCACCGCCGGCAGGGCCGCCCGCCCGGCCGCCCCGACCCCGGCGTACTGCTCGCGGATCAGCCCGCCCGCCTTCGCCGACCAGGGCAGCAGCTCGCAGTCGAGGAGCAGCCAGTCGGTGCCCAGTTCGCCCCAGAGGCCGGCCGCGGTGACCGCCGCGCGCACCCGGGCCAGCAGCTCGGAGTCCAGCGGCGGCCCGAAGAACGGCCGCCCGGTGCGGGTGTGCACCGACCCGCCGGAGAACCGCCCCGGCTCCCGCTCCACCAGCACCACGGCCCGCGAGCCCATGTGCTTCTCCTCGCAGACCACCCGGTCCACGCCGGCCGCCCGGTAGTCGGCGAACGCCTGCGCCGGGTGCTCCAGGAACCCCTCGACCGTCGAGGTCGAGCAGGGCGCCATGGTCGGCGGGAGCCAGACCAGCCGGTCCGGGTCGAGCGCGTACCGGCTCATCACCTCCAGCGCGGCGGCGGCGTTCTCGGCCGGCACGGTCAGCGTCCCGTACGCGTGTGAGAGGTGCCGGCGACCGGTCACGTCGGCCAGGTCGAGCACGCTGTCCGGCCGTGCCGGCGTCGCCGCGACGAGCGGGCGGGCCGGCGCGTACCACTCCTTGACCGCCGGGACGGAGACCAGCTCCTTCTCCGGGTAGCGCAGCGCGGTGAGCTTCCCGCCGAAGACGCAGCCGGTGTCCAGGCAGATGGTGTTGTTCACCCACTCCGGCTCCGGGGTCGGCGTGTGCCCGTAGACGACCATGGCCGAGCCGCGGTAGTCGCGTGCCCACGGGTAGCGCACCGGCAGGCCGTACTCGTCGGTCTCGCCGGTGGTCTCCCCGTAGAGGGCGAACGACCGCACCCGCCCGGACGCCCGCCCGTGGTAGGCCTCCTTGAGGCCGGCGTGCGCCACCACCAGCCGGCCGCCGTCCAGCACGTAGTGGCTGACCAGGCCGTCGATGAAGGCCGCGGTCTCCGCGACGAACTCCGCCGGCTCCGACTCCAGCTGGGCCATCGTCTCGGCCAGGCCGTGGGTGAGCCGCACGTCCCGGCCGCGCAGCTTGCGCAGCAGCTTCTGCTCGTGGTTGCCCGGCACGCAGATCGCGTGGCCGGCCGCCACCATGCCCATGACCAGGCGCAGCACCCCGGGGGAGTCCGGACCGCGGTCCACCAGGTCACCCACGAAGACCGCGGTACGCCCCGCCGGGTGCACCGCGTCCACCGGGCGGCCCGCGTCGTCGCGGTGCAGTGCGTACCCCAGCCGGAGCAGCAGCGCCTCCAGCTCCTCGCGGCAGCCGTGCACGTCACCGACGACGTCGAACGGCCCGGTCAGCTCGCGCCGGTCGTTGAACAGCTTCTCGTAGCGGATCTCGGCGGCCTCGATCTCCTCGACGCCGCGCAGCACGTGCACCTTGCGGAAGCCCTCCCGGGCGAGCCGCCCGTACGACTGCCGCAGGTCGCGCTGCATCCGGGTGAGCACCTGCCGGCCGTGCGTCCGGTCGGCCCGGGACTGCGTACGCTCCCACGCCACCGCCTCCGGCACGTCCAGCACGATCGCCACCGGCAGCACGTCGTGCTCGCGGGCCACCGCGATCAGCCCGGCCCGGGCGTGCGGCTGGAGGTTGGTCGCGTCGACCACGGTGAGCCGGCCCCGGCGCAGCCGGATCCCGGCCACGTGGTGCAGCGCGTCGAACGCGTCGCCGGAGGCGGACTGGTCGTTCTCGTCGTCGGCCACCATGCCCCGGAACGTGTCCGAGGAGAGCACCTGGTTGGGCCGGAAGTGCCGGCGGGCGAACGTCGACTTGCCGGAGCCGGAGACGCCGACCAGCGCCACCAGGGCGAGTTCGGGAATGTCCAGGACGGTCATCGGGTCGTCTCCTCCTTCCGGTTGTCGGTTTCCGTGCTGGTCAGGACGGCGAGCTGGGTCGGTGCGCCCACCTCCGGGTCGTCGTCGCCGATCCCGGCGATCGTCGCGGTGTAGCCGTGCGCCGTGGCCACGCGGTCGACCCAGGCGGCGAACTCGGCCCGGGTCCACTCGAAGCGGTGGTCGGCGTGCCGGAACCGGCCGTCCCCGAGCCCGTCGTAGCGGACGTTGTACTCGACGTTGGGCGTGGTCACCACGACGGTGCGCGGCCGGGCGTGGCCGAAGACGGCGTCCTCCAACGCCGGCAGCCGCGGCGGGTCGAGGTGCTCGACCACCTCCATGAGCACCGCCGCGTCGTAGCCGCGCAGCCGGTCGTCCCGGTAGGTCAGCGCCGACTGCCAGAGCCGGACCCGGTTCCGCTGCCGCTCCGGCAGCCGGTCCAGCCGCAGCCGCCGGGCGGCCAGGGTGAGCGCCTGGCTCGATACGTCGGTGCCGACGATCTCGGTGAACCGACGGTCGGCGACCAGCGCGGCGAGCAGCGCACCGCCCCCGCAGCCCAGGTCCAGCACCCGGGACGCACCGCTGTCGCGCAGCGCGGCCAGCACCGCCTCGCGCCGGCGTACGGCGAGCGAGGCCCGGGGCGCCTCGCCGGGCGGCTCGGTGTCGACGATGTCGTCGGCGGGCGGCTCGTCGGCGAGGCGCAGCTCGGCCAGGCGGGCCAGCGCGGTTCCGGCGAGGGCGCGCCGGTGCGCCAGGTAGCGACGGGTGATCAGACTCCGCTCCGGGTGGTCGGCCAGCCAGCCGGCGCCGGCCCGGAGCAGCTTGTCCACCTCGTCCGGGGCCACCCAGTAGTGCTTCGCGTCGTCCAGCACGGGCAGCAGCACGTAGAGGTGGTTGAGCGCGTCCGCGAGCCGCAGCGTGCCGGTCAGCGTCAGGTCGACGTAGCGGCTGTCGCCCCACTCCGGGTACGTCTCGTCGAGCGGGATCGGGGTGGCCGCCACGGCCCAGCCGAGTGGGGCGAACACCCGGCCGGCCAGGTCGGCGCCGCCCCGGCAGCGCAGCACCGGCACCCGTACCTCCAGCGGGATGGCGGTGGCGGCCAGCTCCGGGCGGTCCCGGGACTCGCCGCGCAGGGCCGAGCGGAACACCTTCGCCAGCGCCGACGAGAGCAGGCTGGACGCCGCGTACGGGCGGTCGTTCACGTACTGCCCCAGGGTGAAGCTGTCGGGTGTGGCCGCCCGCCGGCGATGGCCCCGGCCGCCGCCCAGCTTCAGCGGGTCGACCTCGACCAGCAGCGCCGCCGTGCACCGCGCCTCGTCCGCCTCGGGGTAGAGCACGTGCGCGGTGCCGGCGGGCAGGTCGAAGCTCTGCACGCGGTCCGGGTGCTTGACGAGGAGGTGGCCGAGGTCGGTGGCGGGGCGGTGGGTCGTGGTGAGGGTCAGCAGCACGGTCTTGATGTTCTCAGGGTGGTCGATTCGTTTTCGTTCTCGGTGGTCGCGGTGCCGGAAACCCTGACGTGGTCGGCCGCCGCTCTCTGGTGTGGTCTGTCGGGGTGACCCGGAAATGGCGGTGCCCCGCCGACGGGGGTCGGCGGGGCACCGCTTGCTGGTGCTCTGTCAGGCGACGAAGCGGGTCTTGCGGCGGCGGGACACCACGTAGCCGGCCGCACCGGCGGCGAGCAGCAGCGCGCCGACGCCGGCGATCAGAGCGGTGTTGGAACCGGTGATCGGCAGCGAGCCGCCGTCACCGCCGCCCTGGCCACCGCCACCCTGGCCACCCGGCGCGGCGTTCACCACGATCTTCGCGGTGTCGTTCGCCGGCTTCAGGTCGGCGTAGAAGCCACCTTCGCACTCGCACGGGACGTTGACCTTCACGGCGCCGGATGCGTTGGCGATGACCTTGTCGATCCGGAACTTGAACTCGGCGGTCAGCGTCTCGCCGGCCGGGGCGAAGGGACCCGGGTAGCACCGGTACGCGGCGGCGCCGGGCGTGCCGGCCTGGCCCCACTTGGCGTCATCACCGGTTCGCGGAGCGCAGTCGACCGGCACCTCGACGGCGGTGGTGCCGGTCGGCACCGTCACATCCATGAAGGTCACGTCGGACTCCGTGCGGAGGTGGTCCAGCGTGGCCGGGCCGTTGTTGCGGAAGCCGAGAGCGGCCGTCAGCACCGCACCCTTCTTTCCGGTGAGCGTGGCGCCGATCGCGGCCAGGTCAGCCCCGTTCTTGCCGGTGACCTCCACCGTCAAGCTGCTGAAGTTGTTGTTCGGGTCGGTGTCCGTCTGTGCCACGCGGGCACTGCGAGCAGCGGGCAACGAGGTCAATGACAGGGACTTGCTGGTACCGCGGCGAGCCACCTCGGCACCGGCATCCTCGCGAACACCGATGAGGTCCTCGAAGTCCGACGGAGTCATGAACCAGACACTGCTGAACTGGCTGCCCGGCGCGTAGGTGTCGGCGGCAAGTTCGTAGTTGAGGGTCGTGGTGCCGCCTCCGCCAACGGCGATCTTCTCGTCGAACTCACAGGCGAACAGGAAGTCCTCGACGTAGAGGCAGTTGTCGAACCGCTCCTTGGTCCGGATGCCGTAGTCGCTGTCGAACAGTGCCACGACGCCGTCGATGTCCTTGCTGCCGACGTTGCGTACCGTCACCGGGGCCTGGAACTTGCCCCCAGGTGCGGCCTTCACCGTCGTGTCCGCTCCACCCGCCAGGTCGACGCCCTCGCCGACCCGGATTCGGGACCTGGAGGTGGCGATCTCCCTGTCGGCGGCGCGAAGGTCGATCTTGAGCTCTCCCTCGTCGCCGGTCGCTGCCTTGTTGGTCGCAGCGACGACGACCTTGCCGACAAAGCCGCCGTACAGCTCGTCGATGGTGACTGGGAACGGTTCGCGGCAGACCAGGACGCCGTCGCCATCGGCCGTGCAGTCGTTGCCGGTGTCGCCGGTCAGGGTGACCTTGCCGGCAAGGCTGCGATAGTCGTAGCGGACGGTCACGTCGTTGAGCACGGCGGCCTCGTCGCTGTAGAGGCTCGCTCCCCGAACCACGCCGGGCGAGTCGGCGGCGACGGTGACGTCGGGGAAGAAGAGTTCGAACTCGGTCGCCGGGGCGGCGAAGGCGGGGGTGGCGGAGGCGGCGACGAACGCGCCTGCGACGCCCAACCCGGCGAGCCAGCGCCGGGTGGAGTTGGTGAGCATGGTTGGGGGTTCCTCCCGTGAATGATCAGGTGGAGCCCGTGGAGCTTAAAGAATCCTTAAGTCGCCGCGCTGTCCCAGTTGGCGCCGGTCCGAAGGTATTGACCGAACGGTTGATCGGCGCCGGTGCAATGTTCCGCCGGCCCGTGCCCGTCAACAGGGCGGGACACCGGGAGGTGCAGTGACGTACGAGGAGTTCGCCGACGCGCGGCTGGGCGCCCTGCTGCGGTACGCGGTCATGCTGACCGGCGATCCGCACCAGGCTCAGGACCTGGTGCAGGAGACCATGGTCCGGGTTCAGCTCAACTGGCGACGGGTCGCCCGCAGCGACGCGCCGGAGCGGTACGTGCGCCGGATGCTCACCAACCAGTTCATCGACTGGCGGCGCGGGTCGTGGGCGCGCCGGGTGCTGCTGCGCGGAGAACCGGACGAGGGGGTGCCGGCCCCGGCCGACCACGCGCAGTCCGCCGTGGACCGTGACCAGGTCTGGTCCTGGTTGTCGCGGCTGCCGCGGCGGCAGCGGGCCACGTTGGTGCTGCGCTACTACGAGGACCTGCCCGACGCGGAGATCGCGGAGATCCTCGGCTGCGCCGTCGGCACCGTCCGCTCGTGCATCTCCCGCGCCCTGGCCACCCTCCGAGCCGAGTACGTGGAGGTCTGCTGATGATCGAGGATGACCTGCGGGCCGCCTTCGCCCGGCGTGAGGAGCTGGTCCCGGCGGTCGGCCCGGTTCGAGCCGCCATCGACCGGGCCGTGGTCCGCCGCCGCCGGCGGCGGCTCCGACTCCGGCTCGCCGGCACGACGCTGGCGGTGGTGGGCGCCGCCCTGGCCGGCTTCACCGCGATCGCGCCGCGACCGCCGGAGAGCGCGAACCTGCTGGCGACGGCCTCGCCGGCACCCACGCCCACCGGGGCGCTGAACGTGCTGCTCCTCGGCCTGGACCAGACCGGCGCGGGCCGGCGCGCCGACTCCGTGCTGCTGGTGCACGTCCCGGCGGACCGCAGCCGGCTCTACCTGGTCTCCCTTCCACGCGACCTGCTGGTGCCGATCCCCGGCCGGGGGACCGGCAAGCTCAACGCGTCCTTCGCCGTCGGCGCCGGGCCGTCCGGGACGGACCTGGCCGGTGGGTACCGGGCGACCCGGCAGGTGGTCACCCAGCTCACCGGGGTACGGATCGACGCCGGCGCGGTGCTCACCTATGAGGCGACCCGCGAGCTGACCGACGCGGTCGGCGACGTGCCGGTCTGCCTGCCGGCGCCGGTGCGCTCGGTGCACACCGAGCGGCGGTTTCCGGCCGGCTGCCAGCAGCTCGACGGCACCGCGGCGGTGGACCTGCTGCGGCAGCGCTACGGCCTCCGGGACGGCGGACTGGACCGGGACCGCAACGCCGGCCGGTACGCGGCCGGACTGCTCACGCGGATCCGTGAGCAGGGGGTGCTCACCAACCCGGTGCTGCTCAACCGACTGGTCACGCAGGTCGGCTCGGGCGTGGTGACCGACACCGGGCAGACGTCCCTGCTGACGCTGATCTCCGTGGCGGGGAAGGCAGCCGCTGTCGAACCGGTCGCGGTGGGCCTGCCGATCCGTTACACGGAGCGGCAACCGTACGGATTCCGGCTCGACCCCGCCCTGGCGCCGGGTTTCCTCGACGCGCTGCGTGCGGACCGACTCGGCGAGTGGACGGCGGCGCACCCGAAGCAGGTCACCGCCCTGCGCTGAGGCGGGGCGGGGGTTCCGGCCCCCGCTCCGCGCGGCTCAGCGGTAGTCGTCCTCGTCGGCGGTGACCACCCGGGCCTGCTCCATGGCGTCCCAGTCGTCGACCTCCAGCCCTCGCTGCGGCTCGCCGTCGCCGTCGTCGGGGGTGACCGCCACGGTCTGCTCGACCGCGTCGGCCGGCTCCGCCTCCAGGTCCCGCTCCTCCGGAGCGAGGTGGTCGCTCGGGGCGAAGTCCTCGTCGGGCTGACCCATCGTCCCTCCCTGGATCTCGGTGCGGACAGTCACCACCACACCGTACGGGCTGACCCGGGTCCCCGCTCGGCGGCGGGCGGAACGGCGGAGTCGGCGATTGTCCCCTCCGTGGGGTGCACCCGGTGCCAGGATGGTGTGGTGGGCTTCCTGATCCGGCTGGCGATCACCGCGGTCGCACTGTGGATCACCACGCTGATCGTGCCCGGCGTGAAGGTGACCGGCCACAACGGTTTCAACACGGTGTTCACCCTCGTCGTGGTGGCGCTCATCTTCGGCGCGGTCAACGCCCTGCTGAAGCCGGTCATCAAGGTGGTCGGATGCGTGTTCTACCTGCTCACGCTCGGTCTGTTCGCGCTCGTGGTCAACGCCCTGCTGTTCCTGCTCACCGACTGGATCGCCCGCGGGCTGGACCTGTCGTTCCACGTCGACGGCTTCTGGGCGGCCTTCTGGGGCGCCATCGTGATGGCGGTGGTGACCTGGCTGATCAGCGTCGTGCTGCCGGACAGCCTGGACGAACGGTGAGCGGTTCCCGGGTCGGTTGTGTCCGCCGCGCGCTCCTACGGGATACTTCCCGCGATGGACAGCGCGGTCCGGCGCACCCAAGGAAGACAGCGGCCTGCACGGCCGAGAGCGGTAAGTAAGGAGCGTTCGACATGCCCATCGCTTCCCCCGAGGCTTACGCGGAGATGCTGGACCGGGCCAAGGCCGGCCGGTACGCGTACCCCGCGATCAACGTGACCTCGTCGCAGACGCTGAACGCGGCACTCAAGGGCTTCGCCGACGCGGAGAGCGACGGCATCATCCAGGTCTCCACCGGCGGCGCGGAGTACCTGTCCGGCCCGTCCGTGAAGGACATGGTGACCGGTGCGGTGGCGTTCGCGGCGTACGCGCACGAGGTGGCCAAGAAGTACCCGGTGAACATCGCGCTGCACACCGACCACTGCCCCAAGGACAAGCTGGACAAGTTCGTCCGGCCGCTGATGGCCATCTCGCAGGAGCGGGTGAAGAACGGCCAGGAGCCGCTCTTCCAGTCGCACATGTGGGACGGCTCGGCCGTGCCGGTGGCGGAGAACCTGGAGATCGCCGAGCAGCTGCTCACCGAGGCCGCCAAGGGCAAGATCGTCCTTGAGATCGAGGTCGGCGTCGTGGGTGGCGAGGAGGACGGCGTCGAGAACGCCATCAACGAGAAGCTCTACACCACCGTCGAGGACGGTCTGGCCATGGTCGACGCGCTCGGCCTCGGCGAGAAGGGCCGCTACATGGCGGCCCTGACCTTCGGCAACGTGCACGGCGTCTACAAGCCGGGCAACGTGAAGCTCCGCCCCGAGGTGCTGCACCACATCCAGGTGGCCGTCGGCGCGAAGTACGGCAAGGAGAAGCCGCTCAGCCTGGTCTTCCACGGCGGTTCCGGCTCGCTGCTGTCCGAGATCCGCGAAGCGCTGGACTACGGCGTGGTGAAGATGAACATCGACACCGACACCCAGTACACCTTCACCCGCCCGGTCGCGGACCACATGTACCGCAACTACGACGGTGTGCTGAAGGTCGACGGCGAGGTCGGCAACAAGAAGATGTACGACCCGCGCGTCTGGGGCAAGGCCGCCGAGGCCGGCATGGCCGCCCGGGTCGTGGAGGCCTGCGAGCACCTGCGCTCCACCGGCACCACCATGAAGTGACCCGCTGGAAGAGGGGCCCCTCGTGCGAGGGGCCCCTCTTCTCATGCGGTGAGCACCCGGACCGCCTCGCGGACGTCGTCGGTCAGGTGCACCGTTGCCGACAGGTCGCCGAACGGGGAGGCCGCGAAGAGCGGCCGCAGCAGCGACTCCACCGGCAGCTCCGTCGTCCAGTAGGTCCGGTCCAGGAACACGTACGCGCCGCTCGCCCCGTCGGTGCCGTAGTAGGTCTTGGTGGCCGCCTGGAACACCTCCTGCACCGTGCCGGCCCGGCCCGGCGCGAAGACGATCCCGCCCCGGGCCAGCCGCAGGATGGTGTCCTCCCGGATGGCGTTGGAGAAGTACTTCGCGATCCGCCCGGCGAACAGGTTCGCCGGCTCGTGGCCGTACAGCCAGGTGGGGATGGCCAGACCCCCCGAGCGGGCCCACTCGGTGCCCGGCGCCGCCGGGCGGGGCGTGGGCAGGGACGGGCCGGCCGTGTACCGGGCCCGGACCCGCAGGGCCACGTCGGTGTAGCGGTCGTGGTCCGTGAAGTCCGGCGCGGTCGCCAGCAGGTCGATCGCCGCGGTCAGCTCCTCCGCCGGCCAGGCCGCGAGGAACGCGCCCAGGTTGGCCGCCTCCATCACGCCGGGCCCGCCGCCGGTCACCACCAACCGGTCGGCCCGCGCCAGCTCCCAGCCCAGCACCGCCGCCATCCGGTACGCGGCGCTGCCGCGCTGCACGGCGTGCCCACCCATCACGCCCACCACCGACTGCGGCCCGTGCACCGCCAGCCAGGCCCGGGTGGCGTCGGCCAGGGCGTTGTCCACGCCGTGGTCGTGCAGCCGCTGGCCGAGCGCCTCCCGCACGTCCGGCAGGGCGCCGCCGTGCGCCCGGAAGTGCGCGTACACCCGGGTGTCGTACATCCCGGCGAAGCCACCCTCGGCGAAGCCGGCGGCCAGGTCGTCGGCGGTGTAGAGGTGGGCCGGCTGCGTGGGGTAGGGCAGTCCGGAGAAGGGCGGTACGACGTTCGCGCCCCGCCGGACCAGGTCCGCGCCGACCTCGCGGTCGGCGAACCGGCAGCCCACGAAGAGCGTGCCGGCGACCTCGACGCCGCGCAGGTCGGGGACCGGGTCCAGGTCGAGGCGGAGGCCCTGCACGGTCAGGCCGGCAAGGGTCCCCTCGGCCAGCCGCCGGTCGAACTCGGTCCGGGTCTCGATCTCGTCGATGCTGGTGTCGTGCGGCTCGATGACGTCCGCGGGTGGTGGGGTCGGCACCAGATCATCCTGCCCCCGGGCGGCAAGCCGGCAAACTCGGGCGGCACGGACAGGAGCCCGGTGGCCAGGCCGCCGGGCTCCTGCATTACCCGGTCCTGGGGAGGCTCCGGATCTGTAGTTGTAGTGGAAAAAGTCTCGCTGCGGCATGGGCCGCGGGTACGTGGGCGGGACACCGCAGGCGTGACGAAACCCTCAGCCGTTCAGCCGACCAGCTCGCCGGACCCCCTCGCGTACCCCAGGGCGAAGCGGGTTGAATGGGGCGATGCAGAACCTGTTGCCTGAGCCACCGGCCACCCTGCTCCCCGCACACGAGGAGGCCGACGCCGCGCTGGCGGCCGCCGCCGAGCAGGACACCGACGAGGCGTACGCCGAGGTCGCCGCCAGCTTCCCGACCTACAGCGCGGGTTGGGGGGCGCTGGCCAGCCGGGCGCTCTCCGCGGGCCAGGTCATCCCGGCGTACGCGTACGCCCGCACCGGCTATCACCGGGGCCTCGACCAGCTCCGCCGCAGCGGCTGGAAGGGCCACGGCCCGGTGCCCTGGTCGCACGAGCCCAACCGGGGCTTCCTCCGCTGTCTCTACGTGCTGTCCCGCGCGGCCGGCGAGATCGGCGAGGCGGACGAGGCGGCGCGCTGCGCCCAGTTCCTCCGCGACTGCGACCCGGCCGCCGGGGACGCCCTGGCCAGCCACTGATCCGCGTCGACGGCCGGTCCGACCACGATGATCGGGCCGGCCGTCGCGCGCGCTACAGCCCTTCCGCCACCGATGCGGCGATCTTCAGCCAGGCGTCGCGGGTGGCCGAGGAGAGCTGGCCGTACCGGATCGGCTCGCCGGTGTCGATGAGCCGCTCGTACGGCGCCAGCAGCACCGCCCGGGTCCGGGCGGCGAAGTGCTCCTGGATGGCCGGCAGGTCGATCTCCTTGCGGGACGGCGGCATCGACACCACCGTCACCGCCTGCCGGACCAGCCGCTGCCGGCCGCTCTGCTCCAGGTGGTCGAGCATCCGGGCGGCGGTCTCGGCCGAGTCGTTCCGCGCCGACATGGTGACCACCAGCTGGTCGGTGGCGTCCATGGCGGCCTGCCAGTTCTGCGCCCGGACGTTGTTCCCGGTGTCCACGAAGATCAGCTTGTAGAAGCGGCTCACCACCTCGCGGATCTCGGCGAACGCGGCGGCGGTCAGCATCTCGCCGCCGGTCGCCGACTCGTCCGAGGCGAGCACGTCGAACATCCCCTCGCCCTGCGAGCGGACGTACTGCGACAGGTCACCGACCCGGCCGTGCGGCCCCTGGAACTGGGCCAGGTCGCGCAGCATGTCCCGCACCGTGCGGGCGTGGAAGTCCTGCTGGGCCCGCATCCCGAGGGTGCCCTGGGTCTCGTTGTTGTCCCAGGCCAGCACGTACCCGCCGCGCTTCTGACCGAAGGTCATGGCGAGCAGCAGGATGGCGACCGTCTTACCGGCGCCGCCCTTCGGGTTGACCACGGTCACCTGGCGCAGCCCGCCGAAGTTGCGGCGCACCATCTCGATGTCGCGCCGCATCTCCTGCTCCTGCCGCCCAGGCGCGAGCCGGACCAGCCCGATCTTGTTGACCACCGCCCGGACGCCCATGGTCGCGACCGGGTCGACCGGCCGGGCCTGCCGCCGCCGCGCGAAGTCCTCCGCCGTCGGCGGGGCACCGCTCGCCGGCGTCCAGACCTGCTCCGGGTACGCGGCCGGCCCCGGTTGCTGCGGCCCGGGCTGAGGGGGCACCGGCTGGTGAGGGGTGGGCTGGTGAGGCGCGGGCTGGTGCGGGCCGGGCTGGTGGGGTGCGAGCTGGTGGGGCCCGGGCTGGTGCGGGCCGGGTGGCTGCGGCGGTGCGGGCGGTTGCTGTGGGGTGCCTGGCTGCGGGGGCGGGCCGGCCTGTTGCGGCCAGGCCGGCGGGTACCAGCCCGGTGCGCCCGGCTGGGGCGCCGGTTGCCCGTAGCCCACCGGTCCCGGCGGGTAGGCCGTCCCGTCGCCGTAGGGCTGCTGGAGAGGCACGCCCGGCGAGGGTGGGAACGGGCCGAGCCGGGGCGGGGTGTCCGGCGAGCCCTCCGCCACGCCGCCGGGAACGCCCTGCGCGGCTCCGGTCGCCTCCGGAGCGGAAGGCGCCTGGTCGGGCGGGGTCGCCGGGGTGGTGGTCGCCTCGTCGGGGTGGGCCGGGGCGGCCGTGCCGTGCCGAGTCGGCGGCGGGACCGGTCCGGGGAGCGACGGCGTGGGTGTGTCACCGCTCGAGCGTTGCGGCGGCTGTGCCCAGGGTGACTCCGGCCGGCCGTTCGGCGGCGTGTCGGCTCGGTCGTCGCGGGAGGTCGCCGCGCCTCCGGGCATCCCGTCGGCGCCAGCCTCGACATCGGCCTGAATGACGTCGATCGCCTCAGGGGTGGTCTGAGCCGGGGTGCCGAGCGGGCCGCCCACATGGGCGGCGCCGGCCCCGCCGGGGGAGCCCGCCGGGTCGACGGCACCATTCGGGCCGCCGGCCGTCTCGTTCGGGCTGACCGCACCGTCCGCGTCGACCGTGTCGGTGCCAGCGGCGTCGACCATCTCCGTGCTGGTCGCCGGTTGGGGAGAGGTCGTCTCCGGCGTGGCGGGCGTCGGGACGGGGGCCGGTTGGTCGAGGGTGAACGGGAGGTTCAGGTCGACCGGAGCGTGCGTGGGGTGGGGCGGAACATGGCCGCCCGCCGGTTCCCCGTCAGCCGCCGGTTCGGCTGCTGACGGCGCCGGGTCGGCAGCAGGCGGAGTGGGTTGGGTGGGCGGGACGGGCCAGGCCGCCACGTTGGGCTGGGCCGGGGCCGCCCACGGCGGAGCGGTGACGACTCCCTCGGTCTGCTCGGGCGGCCAGAGCGGTTCGATGTCCCGCTCCGGCACCTGCGGTTGACCCGGCACGTGGGCCCGGTCGGCGTTCTCGTGCACCACGGTTCCTCCCCATTCCTCCCGCCGAGGATAGGCCGTCCGGCCGGCCCGGTGGCTTGAGCGGGGGATCGACGGGGGTCAGGCGGTCCAGACGGCCCAGGCACCCGGCTCGGTCCACCAGGACCGCTTGCGGCTCAGCTCACCCTCGACGCCGTCGTCGAGGAAGGGCACCCTCTCGTCACGGGGTACGACCGCCGCCGCCCGGCCCCGGGCCCGGCGCACCTCCAGCCGTACCTTCTTCCGGCCCAATGCGGACCGGGTGACCACCGGCACGGCCACGGCCACCTCGACCCGGCCGTCGGACGGGTCCGGGTCGGCCAGCAGCACCACGTCGTCCAGGCGCGCGTACCCGCCGGCGTTGCCGATCGCGCACGCCATGATCGGCTCTTCGCCGGTGCTCAGCACCGTGCCGTCGACCTCGACCCGGGCCCGCCAGTGCAGCGGCCGGCCCGCGTCGTCGGCCGCGCCGAGCAGCGCGCCGTCCAGCGTCACCGAGCCGCCGTCGTTGCGCAGCAGATCGAGCCGGCGGACCGTGCCGTCGAGCACGGCGGCGGCCACCGCCGCCGGGTCGCGGGGCAGGCCGAGCTGCGCGGCAAGGTCCCGCGCGGTGCCCGAGCGGGGGTCGAGCGGGAGTACGCCGACCGGCGGCAGGTCCGGCACGGTCCGGTTCCCGGCCAGGTCGTCGGGGCGGCGGCTGGGCGGCGGAGCGTACCGCCGGACCAGTCGGCGCAGCACGGCGCGCAACTGTCCGTCACTGGCCGTGGCGACGATCAGCCGGGTCTTGGAGTCGGGGTCCGGCCAGGTGAGGCCGTCGGCGCGGGGCGGGCCGTCGAGGCGGGCCAGCACCTCGTCGATCTCCGCGTCCGAGCGGGCGGTCACCGTCTCCACCCGCGCACCCCGGGCGGTCAGCGCGTCCGCGCAGGCCAGCACCGGAACGCGCGGCGTCTCGCAGCGCTCCTCGGGTGGCTCGCCGGCCGCCTCCGAGGCGCCGCCGCAGCAGGCTCCACCGCTGCCACAGCCTCCGCCGGGAGCGTCCCGGTCCGAGCCGAGGGTGAGCAGCACCACGTCGTACACGAAGGAGCCTCCTGCTTCTCGACGAACCCCTGCCGGTCCCACCGTCACTACTTGTTAGCCTGACACCCCGGGCTCGCCGACCGGTCGCCACCTGGCACCCGAGCCTTCTGGAGGCGGAGAAGATGCCAGCGATCGTGCTCATCGGCGCTCAGTGGGGCGACGAGGGCAAGGGCAAGGTTACCGACCTGCTGGGTGAGCGGGTCGACTACGTCGTGCGCTACTCCGGCGGCAACAACGCCGGCCACACGGTGATCACCCCGGACGGCCAGAAGTACGCGCTGCACCTCATGCCGTCCGGCGCGCTGTCGCCGAGCGCGATGATCGTCATCGGCAACGGCGTGGTCGTCGACCCGAAGGTGCTGCTGGAGGAGATCGACGGTCTCGCCGAGCGGGGCGTGGACGTCTCCCGGCTGCGCATCTCGGGTGACGCGCACCTCATCATGCCGCACCACCGGGCGCTGGACCGGGTGGTCGAGCGCTACCTGGGCAGCTCGCGCATCGGCACCACGGGCCGGGGCATCGGCCCCGCCTACGGTGACAAGGTCGCCCGGATGGGCATCCGGCTCCAGGACCTGCTCGACCCGGGCATCCTGCGCAAGAAGCTGGAGCTGGCGCTCCGCGAGAAGAACCAGGTGCTCTTCAAGGTCTACAACCGCAAGGCGATCGACGTCGACGAGACCGTCGAGGAGTACCTGCGGTACGCCGAGCGGCTGCGGCCGTACATCGCGGAGACCCGGGTCATGCTCTGGGACGCGCTGGACCGCGGCGAGACCGTCCTGCTGGAGGGCGCCCAGGCCACCATGCTCGACATGGACCACGGCACCTACCCCTTCGTCACCTCGTCGAACCCGACGGCCGGCGGGGCGTGCGTGGGCGCGGGCATCCCGCCGACCGCCATCACCAAGGTCATCGCGGTGAGCAAGGCGTACACGACCCGGGTGGGTTCCGGGCCGTTCCCGACCGAGCTGTTCGACGACAACGGCCAGCACCTGCGCAAGATCGGCCACGAGTACGGGACCACCACCGGCCGGGAGCGCCGCACCGGCTGGTTCGACGCCGTCGTGGCCCGGTACGCCTGCCGCCTCAACGGCGTCACCGACCTGGTCATCACGAAGCTTGACGTGCTCACCGGCATGCCCAAGGTGCCGATCTGCGTCGGCTACGAGATCAACGGCGAGCGCTTCGACGACATGCCGATGTCGCAGACCGACTTCCACCACGCCACGCCGATCTACGAAGAGCTCGACGGCTGGTGGGAAGACATCACGAAGGCCCGCACCGAGGACGAGCTCCCGGAGAACGCCCGACGCTACATCGCCCGCATCGAAGAACTCTGCGGCACGAAGGTCAGCATCGTAGGCGTGGGCCCCGGCCGAGAAGAAAACGTGATCCGCCACCCCCTCCTCCCGTAACCCACCCCCCGGCCGTCTCTGTCCCTGTTGATCAAGAAGTTTGCGTCTGGACCGGCGCGAATTCTGACGCAAACTTCTTGATCAACAACGGTGGGCGGGCGAGTGGGCGGCGGGTTTCCACAGGGTTGTCCACAGGGGGTGTCCGGGTTTCGGTCTCGTGGGCAGCCTGGGTTCGTGGCTGATCGTGTTTCGTTGGGTCGGGTTGCTGCTCGGCAGGGCGGGGTGGTGACCGCCGCCCAGGCCGTATCTCTGGGATTCAGTCGGGACCAGGTCCGGCACCTCGCCCGGTCCGGGCGCTGGATCAGGGTGGCGCGGGGCTGTTTCGTGCCGGCGCCGCAGGTGGACGTGGCGGCGCTGCGGAGGGCCCGCACTGCTCGGCATCGGCGACCTGGCCTGGCGCGGCGCGCGGATCATCGCCGAGGCCGACGGTCAGGCCCGCACCAGACACCCCATGCCGTCTACGAGAATCGCGTCCGCCAGAACCGCCTGGCAAACGCCGGCTGGACCGTCCTGCGCTTCACCTGGCCGGACACCCTCCGTCCCGACTACATCCCCCACACGATCGCCTGCGCCCTCCCAAGGCCCCGTTGATCAAGAGGTTTGCGTCAGCGGAGCCCGGATCTGAGACGCAAACTTCTTGATCAACAAGGGTGGGTGGGGTGGTCAGTAGGATGCGGGGTCGTGCGGGTTCTTCTTGTGGGTGGTGGGGGGCGGGAGCACGCGCTCGCCCTCGGGCTGGTTGCCGATCCTTCCGTTGACGTGCTGGTGGCCGCTCCCGGGAATCCCGGGATCGCTTCGGTGGCTGAGCTGCGGGAGGTGAACGCCACCGACCCGGCGGCGGTGGCGGCACTCGCCGTCGAGGTGGCCGCGGATCTGGTCGTGATCGGGCCGGAGGCCCCGCTGGTGGCGGGGGTCGCCGACGCGGTCCGGGCCAAGGGCATCGCGGCGTTCGGCCCGTCGGCCGAGGCGGCCCGGCTGGAGGGTTCGAAGACCTTCGCCAAGGATGTGATGACCGCCGCCGGCGTGCCGACCGCCCGGGCGTACACCTGCACGGACGCGGAGAGCGTCGGGCGGGCGCTGGACGAGTTCGGCGCGCCGTACGTGGTGAAGAACGACGGGCTGGCCGCCGGTAAGGGCGTCGTGGTGACCGACGACCGCGCCGCCGCCGAACGGCACGCCGAGGAGTGCGGCCGGGTGGTGATCGAGGAGTACCTGGCCGGTCCCGAGGTCTCCCTCTTCGTGGTAACCGACGGCGAGGCGGCCGTGCCACTGCTGCCCGCCCAGGACTTCAAGCGCGTCGGTGACGGCGACACCGGGCCGAACACCGGCGGCATGGGGGCGTACGCGCCGCTGCCCTGGGCCCCGCCCGGCCTGGTCGACGAGGTGATGCGGGACGTCGTGCACCCGACCCTGGCCGAGCTGCGCCGCCGGGGCACTCCGTTCGCCGGCCTGCTCTACGTGGGCCTGGCGATCACCGCCGCCGGCCCGCGCGTGATCGAGTTCAACGCCCGCTTCGGTGACCCGGAGACCCAGGCGGTGCTCGCCCTCCTGGAGACGCCGCTGGCCGGGCTGCTGCACGCCGCGGCCACCGGCACGCTGGCCGCGCACCCGCCGCTGCGCTGGCACGACGGGGCGGCGGTCACCGTCGTGGTGGCGGCGGAGGGCTATCCGGCCGCGCCGCGTACCGGTGGCGTGATCACCGGCGCGGACCGCGCCGGGGTCATCCACGCCGGCACCCGCCGGGACGCCGACGGCACGCTGCGCTCCGCCGGTGGCCGGGTCCTCTGCGGCACGGCCACCGGCCTCGACCTCGCCGCCGCGCGGGACGCGGCCTACCAGGTGGTACGCGGCATCGAGCTGGCCGGCTCGCACCACCGCTCCGACATCGCCGCCGCCGCGGTGGACGGCCGGATCGATCTCCCCGCCTGACCGGGGCCCCACCGTCTCATCGTCGTTGAGATGGTCAGGGGTTCGTGGCGGCGGGTGAGGAGCCCGGCGTGTCCGCCGTCCCCGGATCGGATCCGCTCACGGGCACCGGGTCGCTGATCATCCGGTCGAGCACGTTGGCGGTGGCCCGTTCGATCCGCTCGTCGCGCTGCCCGCGCCGGTTGAGTGCCATCGTCCAGCCGAGGGTGCCGGTGGCGAAGACCACGGCGCCCCGGGGCGTCTCGTAGACGTGGCTGCTCTGCATCCGCCGGCCGCCCTGCTGTGCGGGATAGGGCGACCCGCTGAGCAGGGTCTCGCCGAGTCCGAGAGGCCGGGGGATGGCGGCGTGGACGCCGTCCGCCTCGCCCTGGACGATCCCGGGGATCCGGTCACCGTCGGCCACCCTGGTGCCGGCCCACACCCAGTGGTCGGCCGAGCGCACCACCAGCGGCTGCGGGGTGGCGACGACGCCGTTGTACTGGACACCGAGCAGCGCCTGCTCGGGCTGGTCGAGCTCGCGCCAGGTCACCGTCGGCCCGGCGGCGTCCTCATCCGGGTCGGGGGTGGTCTTGGCGCAGGCGACGACCCGCTCGGGGCGGCCGTCGGCGGAGGGACGCACCCGGATGTGCCAGTAGACGCTGTTGGCGCCGAGGAAGGCGAGGCTGGTGCCGCCGGTGAGCCCCGCCTCGGCGGCCCGGCGCATCTCCGCCGACCAGTACTCGTCGTGCCCGCAGAACACCAGCCCGCGGTGCCGGCGCGGGTCGAGCCGGCCCGAGTGCAGGTCGAAGCTTGTCGCGTAGGAGACGTCGTAGCGGTTGCGCTCCAGCCACCGGACGGCGTCGTGGTCCCGGCTGAAGTGAATCGGCTGGCCCGTGTCGGCGTACGGGCGATCGAAGGAGACCTCGCGCGCCCGTAGCGCGGGATCCCGCCGCCCGCTGGCGGCGTAGCCGTTGTAGAGGCTCTTGCCGGCTCGCCGGTCCCGCGGCCACTGGTTGTACGCCTGCCAGGTGGTCACCGGCAGCACCACGCAGAGCGCGGCCGCGCGCCGGTCGTCCCGCACCACGAACGGCGTGCAGGCGCGCCAGCCGTCGGCGGAGGTGAAGACCGCCTGGTAGAGGCCGGAGGTCCAGTCCTCGGGGATGCGCAGGCTCCAGGACACCGGCCAGCGGCACGCGATCGCACCGGTGGCCGGGTCGGCCGGCGGCACCGGCCGCGGACTGCCGTCGAGGTACGGGCTGGTCAGCATGGTGCGGGCGCCGGCGCCGCCGTACCAGCCGAGCCGGTGCACGGTGATCCGGAACCGGCCGGCCGGGTTGACCGCGACATGGAAGTCGACGGACTCGCCGGGGGCGAGGCTGGTCGTCGAGGCGTATCCCTGGATCTGCCGCAGCCGGTCGTCGGCGGCCCGGGTGTCGCCCCGCGGCCACCAGGGCTCGCCGGCCGCGCGGTTCTCCACCTCGACGGGGGACCGGCGGCGGACCGGCGTGCCGGTGCGCCGACTCAGCACGGGCTCACTGGTGCCGAGCGCGGTCACGGAGACGCCGCCGAGGAGGAGCCCCAGGGCCCAGCGCCGACGGAGTCGCACCATGTGAGAACTCCCGAGGAGTGAGAGTCACCGCCGGGGCAGCCGGCGCACGGAAGGTACCACCGGCGGGGCCACGCCGTCTGTCCCCTGTGGGACGGCCCTCAGCCGTAGTAGCGGCGCAGTTCGCGGCCGAGCACCTTGCCGGTGGCGTTGCGCGGCAGGTACTTCACGAACACCACGTCGCGGGGCACGGAGAAGCGCGCCAGGTAGTGCCGCACGTATTCGCGGACCGCCTCCGGGTCGAGCGTCTCACCGGGGTGCAGGGCCAGGAACGCGGCCAGCCGCTGGCCGTACTCCGGGTCGGGCACGCCGATCACGGCGACCTCGCGGACCTGCGGCAGCCGGGCGATCAGATCCTCCACCTCGGACGGGAAGACGTTCTCCCCGCCGGAGACGATCATGTCGTCGGCCCGCCCGTCGACGAAGAGCAGCCCGTCCGGGTTCATCCGGCCCAGGTCGCCGGTGTCGAGCAGGCCGTCGCGGCTCTCCCGGCCGGCCCCCGTGGTGTATCCCTCGAAGAGCATCTCGTTGCCAACGAAGATCCGGCCGACCCGGCCGTCCCGGACCGGTGCGCCGGCGTCGTCCACGATCTCCAGCCGGGTGCCGTGCGGCGGGCGGCCGGCCGTGGTGGGGGCCGCGCGCAGTTCCGCCGGGCCGGCGATGGAGGCCCAGGAGACCTCGGTCGAGCCGTAGAGGTTGTGCAGGACGTCGCCGAAGCGGTCCATGAAGGCGGTGGCCAGGCCGCCGGGAAGGGCGGAGCCGCTGACCGCGACCACCTTCAGCGGCGGCCGGGGCTCGGGCGGCGGCACCTCCATCAGCCGTTGCAGCATCACCGGTACGGCGAAGAGCGCGTCACAGGGCTGCCCGGCCAGGGCGGCCAGCGTGGCGGCCGGGTCGAACCGTCGGTGCAGCACGATCGTGGCGCGCAGCGCGAACGACACCTGGAGGGCGGCGTACCCCCAGGTGTGAAAGATCGGCGCGGCGATCAGCACGGTGTCGTGCACGTGCAGAGGGATCCGGTCGATGATGGACACCAACGGGCCGAACCCGTGCGGTGTGGGCCGGCGGGCGCCCTTGGGCGCGCCGGTGGTGCCGGAGGTGAGCACGATGGTCCGGCCGTCCCGCTCCGGTGGCTGGAGCTGGTCACCGGGCAGCGCGCCGGCGATCAGCTCCTCCTGGCGGCGCTCGTCGACCCGGTGCAGCTCGGCGGGGAGACCGAGGACCCGCTCGGCGAACTCGGCGTCGTGCACCAGCACGCGTAGGCCCTGCTCCTCGGCCACGGTGGCCAGCTGGGCCGCGGAGAGACCGGTGTTGACGAGTACGGCGTCCGCGCCGAGCAGCATGGCGGCGACGATCGCCTCGATGAGGCCGTGGTGGTTGCGGCAGAGCACGCCCACCCGATCGCCGGTCTGCACGCCGAGTCCGGCCCGCAGCGACCGGGCCAGCCGTTCCGACCGGTCCAGCAGCTCCTGGTAGGTCAGCGAGGCGCCGTGCTCGTCGACGACGGCGGTCCGCCCCGGGTCGCGCGCGGCGGCCTGGCGCAGCTCTCCGGCGAGGCTCCAGCCCCACCGGCGCAGGGCGTTGAGTTGGGAGGCCACCCGGATCGGGCGGCCCGGGTTGAGCAGTCCGCGTCGGGTCAGCGTGGCGACGATGAACGGCAGGTCCAAGTCGCAACCCTCCTTCGCGTTCGTGTTCTCCCGATCATGCCCCCGCAGGCGGGGCGGGGCCCAGCCCACGTGGTCGGGCGCCCAGCCTGCGGAATGCGGAGCGTGGACCGGCGGCCCGACCCGCGACGGCGGTACGCCCGGCACGGCGGTGCCGTCGCGGGTCGGGTCGGGGTCCGCCGGCGATCAGCGGATCTGCATGCCCGAGATGGCCCGGGAGATGACCAGCCGCTGGATCTCGGAAGTGCCCTCGAAGATGGTGTAGATCTTGGCGTCCCGGTACCACCGCTCGACCGGGTGGTCGCGGAGGAAGCCGGCGCCGCCGAGGAGCTGGACCGCCCGGTCGGTGACGGAGACGGCCACCTCGCCGGCCTTGAGCTTGGACATCGAGCCCTCGCCCGCGGTGAACGGCCGGTTGTTGCGACCCATCCAGGAGGCCCGCCACACCAGGAGCCGGGCCGCGTCGATCTCCATCTTCATGTCGGCGAGCGCGAACGCGACCGCCTGGTTCTCGATGATCGGGCGACCGAACTGGACCCGTTCCTTCGCGTAGTCGAGGGCGTACTCGTACGCGGCGCGGGCCACGCCGAGCGCCTGCGCGCCGACGGTCGGGCGGGACAGTTCGAACGTGCGCATGGCCGCCTGGCCGGAGGCACGCTGGCCGGTGCGGGCCCGGGCCAGCCGCTCGTCGAGCGACTCCTTGCCGCCGAGCAGGCAGCGCCCCGGAACCCGTACGTCGTCGAGGAAGACGTCGGCGGTGTGCGAGGCGCGCAGCCCGAGCTTGCGCAGCTTGCGGGTGGCGGTGAGCCCCGGCGTGCCGGGCGGCACGACGAACGCGGCCTGCCCACGCGAGCCCAGGTCGGGCTCGATCGACGCGGTGACCACGTGCACGCCGGCGATGCCGCCGTTGGTGGCGTACGCCTTCTGCCCGTTCAACACCCACTCGTCGGTGGCCGCGTCGTAGACCGCCCGGGTGCGCATCGACCCGACGTCGGAGCCGGCCTCCGGCTCGGTGGTGCAGAACGCGGCGACGGCCGGCTGGTCGACGTCGCCGAAGCACTGCGGCACCCACTCGACGAGCTGGTCGGGGGTGCCGGCGCCGTAGATGGCGGCGACGGCCAGCGAGGTGCCGAAGATGCTCAGGCCGATGCCGGCGTCACCCCAGAACAGCTCCTCGCTGGCGATCGGCAGGGAGAGCCCGGTGGGGTCGGCCCAGCAGGTGGCGAGGAACTCGAAGCCGTACAGGCCGACCTTCGCCGCCTCCTGGATGATCGGCCAGGGAGTCTCCTCCCGGGCGTCCCACTCGGCCGCGGCCGGGCGCACGACCTCGGCGGCGAAGCCGTGCACCCAGTCGCGAAGGTCCCGCTGTTCCTCGTTCAGGTCGAGCGAGAACTCGGCCATCTCAGGCCTTGGGGATGTCGAACAGGTTGGCGATGTTGGCGGCGAGACCCAGGTCGCCCTTGGCCTTCAGCTTGCCGGTCATGAACATCATGACCGGGTTGCCGCCACCGGAGACGATCTTCAGGAACTCGACCGGACCCATGGTGAGGCTGAGCTTCGGGTCCCGGCTCGGGGTCTCCGAGACCGAGCAGGTGCCGTTCTCGATGACGATCTCGTAGGTGTCGGTGCCACCGTCGGGGCGGCCGGTGACGTTCCAGTGGATGACCGCGTTGGTCGAGCCGGCCCGGTCGGCCCGGAACAGCGACGGCATCCGGTTGAAGACCTCGCTCAAGATCTTGCCGCGCAGGTCGCCGGACATGATCTCGGCGATCTTGTCGTCGGGGGTGGACTTGACCAGCTGCGCGAACTCCTTCGGGCCGACGTTCGCGAAGTTGGCCGGGTCGAAGTCACTCATGGGGGATGCACCTCTCGGGCGAGCCGACTTTGGTTACTCTGGCGTAACCCTACGCACGAGTAGGTATGCTCGCAAGGTGTCCAGCACACCGACCTTCAAGCGCCTCCCCCGCGCCGTGCGGGAGCAGCAGATGCTCGACGCGGCGGTCAAAGTCTTCTCCCGCCGGGGTTTTCACGCGGCCAGCATGGACGAGATCGCCGACGACGCCGGCATCTCCAAGCCGATGGTCTACGCGTATCTGGGCACGAAGGAAGAACTCTTCGTCGCCTGCCTGCACCGCGAGGGCACCCGGATGATGGAGGCCATCGCCGGGGCGGCCGCACCCGACCTACCCGCCGACGAGCGGCTCTGGCGCGGACTGCGCGCCTTCTTCGGCTTCGTCGGCGCGCACCGGGACGGCTGGGCGGTGCTCTACCGGCAGGCCCGGGGCGAGCAGCCCTTCGCCGCCGAGCTGGCCACCATGCGTGGCCGGCTCGTCGAGGTGGTCGCCGGGATGCTCGACCACGCGCTGCGCGCCAAGGGCCGCGAGGTCGGCGTCACCGACCTGGAGGTCGTCGCGTACGCACTGGTGGGCGCGACCGAGTCGCTGGCGGACTGGCTGGCCGACCACCCGGACGCGGACCCGGAGAAGACCGCGACCCGGATGATGAACGTGGCCTGGCTCGGTGCCGACCAGCTGCTGCGCGGCATCACCTGGCACCCCCGCACTTCCTGACCCTCGTCAACGCCGTGCGGTGGCGCGGGCGCGAGCGCGGGCGCGGCGGCGGGCCCAGCGGACCGCCTCGAACAGGCCGGTGACCGCCACCGAGATGCCGACGCCGGCGAGCAGGCCTTGGACCGGGTTGTGCTCGAAGGCCAGCCCGCCGAAGTAGCCGAGCAGGCCGCAGTAGATCCCCCAGGTGCCGCAGGCCAGCGCGTCGTACATGACGAAGGAACGGAGCGGGTAGCGGACCGCTCCCATGGTCAGGGTGACGGCGGTCCGGCCGCCGGGGACGTACCGGGCGGTGGTCAGGATGATCCCGCCGCGCCGGTCGACCGCCCGCCGGGCCCACTCGGACCCGGCCCGGCGCCGGCTGTCCACGGGTAGCCGGGCCAGCCGGTGCGCACCGCCGCCACGACCGATGGCGTAGGAGATGTGGTCGCCGGCGAACGCGCCGAACGCGGCGGCCACGATCACCCCGATCACGTTCGGCTCCCCGCCGGCCGCGAAGACCCCCGCGGTGATCGCCACGGTCTCGCCCGGCACCGCCGGGAAGAACGCGTCGACCGCCGTGACCAGGATGATCACCAGGTACACCCACGGTGAGGTCACCGTCTGGTGCAGCAGGTCGACCGCGTCCCCCATGCCCCCATGCTGGGCGCTGCGGTGTCAGCGGGGAGCGGAAACGGCTCCGGCGAGGGCGGGCACCTTGTCCTCGGCGGTCGGCCCGTGCGAGGTGAGGAGCACCGGCGCGCCCAGCTCGGCCGCCACCGCGGCCGGCCACTCGGTCGGCGCCTCGTCGAGGACCGGGCGGGCCCGGAGCAGCCGGGCCGTGAGCGCGGCCTGGCGGGCCAGGTCGCCGGCCGGGCCGGGGGCGAGCCGGTCGACGGTGTCGTAGCGGCGGCAGATCCGCAGGGCCGGCCCGGCCAGGTCCAGGTGGGTGAGGGCGAGCGCGTCCACGCCGCCGGCCACCTCCAGCGCGTAGCGGTGGGCCACCGCGTCGAAGTGGCCGAACCGGAAACGGCCCTGCCACGGATTCGCCGGGTTGCGCGGGTCGGCGAACGGCAGCGCCGGGTCCTCGGTGACCAGCGGCCCCGGGCCGTGCCGGGTGGTGGTCACCCGCAGCACGCCGAGCCGCTGTGCGCTGCCGGCCAGCCCGGCCT
This sequence comes from Micromonospora sp. NPDC004551, assembly GCF_040609975.1. Lineage (NCBI taxonomy): Bacteria > Bacillati > Actinomycetota > Actinomycetes > Micromonosporales > Micromonosporaceae > Micromonospora > Micromonospora sp. NPDC004551. The sequence continues at coordinate 95,840 of NZ_JBEXLM010000001.1, forward strand.
CGGCGAGCAGCGCCTCGGCGTTGGCGAAGGTGGTGGTGCTCCACGTGGTGTACGGGTGGAAGCCGTGCCACTCATCCAGCAGCACCCCCTGGGCTCCCTCGAACACGCAGGTCCCGGCCCGCAGCGCCCCGGACAGCCAGGCCCGGTCGACGATCGCCACCCGGCCGGCGAAACCGGCGTACGCGGGCAGGCAGTCCTCGACGGGCGGGGCGTCCAGCGGGCCGAGTTCGGCGGTGAGCCGGTCCCGCAGCGCGGTGAGCCGGCGGCGCAGGACCGCCGGGCGGTGGCAGTCCGCCACCCGGGGCGCCTCGTCGGGGTGGGCGAGGCCGTACGCGACCGCCTCGCCCACCCCCAGCCCGCAGGAGCCGTGCCGGTCGGCTCCCCGGGCGATCTCCCGCGCCCGGTTGGCGGCCCGGTGGTACGGGGTGGCCAGCAGCGCCTCCCCGTCCACGGTCAGCCGGTCGAGCGCGTCGGGCACCCCGACCGCCGCGAGGTGGTCGGCCTCGGCGGCCAGCGCCAGCGGGTCCACCACCACGTGCCGCGACAGGTGCGTACGGACACCGGGGCGGAACGTCCCGGCGCCGAACTGCGCGAACGTGTGGTGCCGCCCGTCGCGCAGCACGACGTTGTGCGCCGCCTGCGCGCCCCCGTTGAAGCGGACCACCGTGTGCACCGGCCGGCTGGCGCAGAGCCAGTCGACGACGGTGCCCTTGCCGGCGTCGCCGTAGCCGAGGTCGACCACCATCACGTGTCTCACAGCCGGGTGACCCCGCTGCCGTCGGTCGGGGTGAACGGCAGCGTGGCCACCGCGCGCCGGTCGCCGCCGAGCCGGGCGAGCGCCCGGGAGACGGTGCGGCCGGCCGTCGAACCGGCCCGGTCCAGGTCCTGCAGCCCGGCGTCGAGGTCGATGGCCTGCTCGCCGAGGCCGACGGTGAGCGCGATGGTCTCGCAGACCGCGTCGAGGTCGTCCAGCTCGACGGCGTGCTGCCCGAGCAGGTCGCGCCAGAAGTCGAGCACCTTGCGGCTGCCCGCGTAGGCGCTGCCGGCCGGGAGCAGGTAGTAGGTGTCCCAGCACCGGGTCACCTCCTCGACGATCTGTCGCAGCGGAACGTCCTCGCGCAGGTCGTCGCCGATCAGCCGGGCCACCTGCCGCCGGTCGACCCGGGGGTACGCCAGCTCGTCGCCGATGATGAACAGGTAGCCGCGCCGTCCCCGCTTCGCCCAGCTGTCGGTGACCGTGTGGCGGGCCATGAAGTAGAGGGCCAGCTCGTACGACTCGGTCATCTGGCCGCCACCGCCGCCCTCCAGCACGATCCGGCCGAGGTCGTCGTCCATCCGGTTGTCGGACTCGAACTGGCCGACCTGCAACGGCACCCGGTCGCAGGTGGCGTCGCCGATCGCGCCGAACAGGATCTGCGGGTCGCGGGCGTAGCCCTGCCGGAGCAGCAGGCCGAGCAGCTGCGGCAGCTTGCTCTGGAGCACCCGGGGCACGTGCCCCATGGAGCCGGTCACGTCGAAGAGCACCGCGATGGGCGTCGACTGCGGGTGCTCGGCCGAGTCACGGCTCTCCCGGGTCGCGTCGCGCGGGTCGAGCGCGGGGTGCACGGTCCGCGCCCCGCTGTCGCTGTAGGAGAAGGCGCTCGCGCCGGTGGCCCGCCGGTAGCGGTCGGCGGCGTCGTACACGTCGGTGGACCAGATTCCGCTGCCCATGGCAGCCTCCCTAGGGATTGAGGGTGAAGGGGCGGAAGGTTCGGGGGCCGAAGAGGCGTTCCAGCACCTCGTCGAGTTCGCCGAGCAGCCGCCAGGCGTCGTCGGGGCGCGCGGCCGGCTTCGGCCGCCGGCAGCCGGCCGCGAAGGCGCGCAGCTCGCGCGGGGCGCGGCCGGCCATCAGCCAGGTCATGCAGTGCGCGGCCATGGCCAGATCGGTGCCCGGGCCGACGGGCCGCCGGGCGGTCACCTCGGCCGGATACCAGTCCTCGTGTCCGGGAACCAGGGCCGGGATGGTCGCGCCGGCCTCGGTGGAGAAGCACCAGTCGACCAGGACCAGGCCGTGTGCGTCCGGCTCGATGAGCACGTGCCGGGGCAGCACCGCGCCGTGCACCACGCCGGCCCGGTGGGCCAGGCCGAGGGCGACCAGCAGCCGCCGCCACATCCAGGCCGCGTCGCGCGGGTCCAGCCCGTCCGGGTAGGCCCGGCGCACCTCGTCGAGGCTGTGCAGCCCGGGCGCCGCGGCCACCACGTTGACCAGCCGCTCGGCCCCGGTCGTCGGCTCGCGGGCGGGCAGGTGGTCGACGAGCCGGGGCACGTAGGGCAGGTGGCGCGGGTCGCCCCGCTCGGCGATCCGCCGCAGGGCGCGCGCCTCGCGGGCCATCAGGTCGTTGTCGGCCGGATCGCGGGGAAGCTTGAGCAGGCGGTCCCGGCCGACGTCGTAGAGGTCGGCCACGTCCCCGGCGTACGCGATCCGGCGCAACGCGTAGCTGCCGAGTTCGGTGCCGCGGCCGCCCCGCCAGCGGGCGGTCACCGTCATGAGCGCGTCGGTGGCGGCGGCGCGTACCCCCGGGTCGACCGCGCCGAGCCGGTCGGGGTGCAGGGCCGTGACCAGCTCGCGGTAGCGGCGGGCCGGCGCGTCGGTGCCGAACAGGTCGGCGTCGCTGTGCGCGGCGGCGACCAGCCGGATCGCCTCCTCCGTCCTCACCGCACCGTCTCCTCCCGGGCAGGGCGCAGCAGCGCCGGGTGGAGCAGCCGGGCGTCGCCGGCGCGGTAGAGCTTGGCCCGGGGCCCGCCGCGCGCGCCGCCGCGCTCGGTGCTGGCGCCGGTGCTCTCCACGAAGCTGGGCACGGAAAGCACCTTGCGGTGGAAGTTGCCGGCGTGCAGCGGGTGCCCCCAGACCGTCTCGTAGACGGCCCGCAGCTCGGTGATGGTGAACTCGGGCGCCAGGAAGCGGGTGGCCAGCGGCGTGTATTCCAGCTTGGACCGGGCCCGCTCCAGCCCGTCGTCGATGATCCGGCCGTGGTCGAAGGCGAGCTGCCGGCTGGACAGCGCGGTCACCGGCAGCCAGACCGCCTCGTCGGCGTCGGTGTCGGCGACCGGGTCGGGCAGGTCGGGCGCGAACGCCAGGTGGGCGACCGAGACGACCCGCATGCGCGGATCCCGGTCGGGCGCGCCGTAGGTGGCGAGCTGCTCCAGGTGGACCCGGCGCAGCCGCTCGCCGCCGAGCCCGGTCTCCTCGGCCAGCTCGCGCCGGGCGCCGGCGCCCAGGTCCTCGTCGGGGCGGACGAAGCCGCCGGGCAGCGCCCAGTGGCCCGCGTAGGGCGGCGCGGCCCGGCGGATCAGCAGGAGGTGCAGCGCGCCCTCGCGGATGGTCAGCGCGACCACGTCGACGGTGACGGCGACCGCCGGGTAGTCCCGCGGGTCGTACGCGGCCAGGAAGTCCTGCTCGTTCACGGCGTTCCGTCTCTCTCGCTCTGAGAACAACTCAACCTGAGAACAACTTAGCGCACGGAAGAGGGGTACGCCAACCCCCTCTTCCTCAGCGGACGGTGCCCACCAGGTGCGGCCGACCCTGCCGTGCGTCGTGCAGCGCGAAATCCCAGGTCGCGCCGGTGGCGGCGGCGCTGAAGGCCACCGTGAACGGCAGCGGCACGGGCAGTTTGAACGCCACCTCCACCGTGTAGGAATCCGGCAGTCGGCTCTCCAGCGCGGCCAGGCAGCGGGCCTTGCTCCACATGCCGTGCGCTATCGGGCGCGGGAAGCCGAACAGCCGCGCGCCCAGCCTCGACGTGTGGATCGGGTTGTGGTCGCCGGAGACCCGCGCGTAATCGGTGCCCACCCGCGGCGTCACCCGCCACTGCGCCGACGCGGCCGGCGTCGTCGGGCGGTCACCCCGGTCGCGCCGCGGGCCGCCGCCCGCCGTGCGCTCCCTTCCGAGGTACGTCGAGACGCCCCGCCAGACCTCCTCCCCGCCGACCGAGCCGACGAGCACCACGTCGAGCTGACGGCCCCGCTCGTGCGGGCGCAGGTTCTCGGCGTACGTGCGGAAGTCCACCGTCTCGCCGGCCTCCACCGGCCGGCGCACCGTGATCCGGTTCGCCACGTGCACCACCCCGGTCAACGGGATGGGGAACTCCGCCGCGGTCATCAGCCGCAGCGAGAGCGGAAAGCCCAGCACGTGCAGGTACGTCGCCGGCAGCCGGTCGGCCAGCCGGAACCCGCAGACCCGGTCGTAGTCGGCCAGGTGGGCCGGGTCGACCGTGACCCCGGAGACGCCCAGCTCCACGGCGGGCACGTCCGGCCGGCGCCGGCCACCCGTGCCGGGCAGCGCCCCCAGCAGGGCCCGCCGGTAGAGCGCCCCCGGCGCCGGCAGGCGCGGCAGGTCGATGCGCAGCCGGCCGTCCGGCCCGGTGCGGTACGGCGCGGTCAGGGTCGCCGCGCCCCCCGAGGTGACCGCCGCGGCCGCGCTCGACAGGTCCTGGGTGCGGTCGTCGACCAGCGCGGACAGGTCCTGCGTGCGGTCCTCGGCCAGCGCCGACAGGTCCTGGGTCGCCTCGATCGGCGCGACATCCCGGGCCGCCAGCGCCGCTCGGGCCGACGTCAGGTCCTGGGTCGGACCCTCGATCAGCTCGTGCACCGACAGCTCCTCGGCCGGCTCCTCCGGCCGCTGCTTCCGCCGCGCCATCACGCCCCCAGCAGGCTCTGGCCGCAGACGCGGACCACGTTGCCGCTGACCGCGCCGCTCGCCGGCCAGGACAGCCAGCCGATCGTCTCGGCCACGTCCACCGGCAGGCCGCCCTGGGCCATGCTGTTCATCCGCCGGCCCGCCTCGCGGATCATCAGCGGGATCCGGGCGGTCAGGCGGGTCTCGATGAAGCCGGGCGCGACCGCGTTGAGGCTGATGCCCCGCTCGCGCAGCACCGGGGCGAGGGAGTCGACCAGGCCGATCACGCCCGCCTTGCTGGTCGCATAGTTGGTCTGGCCCCGGTTGCCGGCGATGCCGGCGATCGAGGACACCGAGACGATCCGGCCGCCGGCCGGAATCAGGTCCCGCTCCAGCAGCACGTCGTTGATCCGCTCCTGGCTGGAGAGGTTCACGTCGATCACCGAGTCCCAGCGGTCGGCGTCCATCCGGCCGAGCGTCTTGTCCCGGGTGATGCCGGCGTTGTGCACCACCACGTCGACCCGCCCGTGCCGGCTCGCCAGGTGTTCGGCCAGCCGGGTCGGCGCGTCCGGCGCGGTCAGGTCGAGCTGCACGGCGGTGCCGCCGATCTCGTTGGCGACGGCCGCCAGCTCGTCCCCGGCGGCCGGGATGTCCAGCGCGACGACCGAGGCGCCGTCGCGGGCGAGTACCCGGGCCAGCGCCGCGCCGATGCCCCGGGCCGCCCCGGTGACCAGGACGATCTGGCCGTCCAGCGGACGGTCCCAGTCGGCCGGCGCGGCGGCGGTCCCGGCGCCGACCCGGATCACCTGGCCCGAGACGTACGCGGACCGGCCGCTGAGCAGGAAGCGCAGGGTGGACTCCAGGCTCACCGCGGTGCCGGCGTCGCCGTTCTTCGTCACGTGGACGAGCTGGGCCGTGACGCCCCGGCCGAACTCCTTGCCGATGCTGCGGGTCAGCCCCTCCAGCGCGCGCTGGGCGGTCGCCTCGCGGGGCGAGCCGCACTCGGCCGGCGGGGTGCCCAGCACGATCACCCGGCCGCTGGGCAGCAGGGCCCGCGCCTGCGGGTGGAAGAAGTCGTAGAGCTGGCGCAGGCCGGTGGAGTCGGTGATGCCGCTGGCGTCGTACACCAGGGCCGCGAAGCGGACGGTGGTGTCGGTGGCGGCGGCCGGGTCGGCCAGCTCGACCCCGGCGGCGGTCAGCACCTTGCCCACCGGCTCGGCGAGCCGGCCGCCGGTCGAGGAGCCGAGCAGGACGGGCCCGGGAACGAGCGGGTCGCCCGGCGTGTGCCGGCGAAGGCGCGGCGGGTCGGGCAGCCCGAGGCGCTTGACCAGCGTGCGGCCGGCCGCCGTTTGGACGAAGCTCGCGTACCTGTCGGTCATAGGCGTAGCCTACTGGCGAGTAGGGTTCGGGCAACAGCTTCGAGGAGGCCGATCGTGCAGAGTGTCCGGCGGGTCGCGGTGATCGGCGGCAACCGCATCCCCTTCGCCCGGTCCAACTCGCGCTACGCGCACGCGTCCAACGCGGACATGCTCGGCGCGGCGCTGGACGGGCTGGTCGCCCGGTTCGGGCTGGCCGGGCAGCGGGTCGGCGAGGTGGTGGCCGGCGCCGTGCTGAAGCACTCCCGGGACTTCAACCTCACCCGGGAGGTCGTGCTCGGCTCCCGGCTCGACCCGCACACCCCGGCGTACGACATCCAGCAGGCCTGCGGCACCGGGCTGGAGGCGGCCATCCTGGTTGCCAACAAGATCGCCCTCGGACAGATCGAGGTCGGCATCGCCGGTGGCGTCGACACCACCTCCGACGCGCCGCTGGCGGTCAACGAGGACCTGCGCCGGACCCTCATCCAGCTCAACTCCGCCCGGACCCTCGGCGAGCGGCTGAAGCTCGCCGCCAAGCTCCGCCCGCTCCAGCCGTTCAAGCCGGAGATCCCGCGCAACGCCGAACCGCGGACCGGGCTGTCGATGGGCGACCATGCCGCGAGGACCGCGCTGCGCTGGAACATCGACCGGCAGGCCCAGGACGAGTTGGCGCTCCGCTCGCACCAGCGGCTCGCCGCCGCGTACGACAAGGGGTTCTTCGACGACCTCATGACCCCCTACCTGGGGCTCACCCGCGACCAGAACCTGCGCGCGGACACCAGCCTGGAGAAGCTCGGCTCGCTCAAGCCGGTCTTCGGGGCCAAGGGCCCGGACGCCGAGCGGGCGACCATGACGGCGGGCAACTCCTCGCCGCTCACCGACGGCGCGTCGACCGTGCTGCTGGCGTCCGAGGAGTGGGCGCGTGACCACCACCTGCCGGTGCTGGCCTGGTTCTCCTGGTCGGAGACGGCGGCGGTCGACTTCGTGCACGGCGACGAGGGCCTGCTCATGGCCCCCGCCTACGCGGTGCCCCGGATGCTGGCCCGGGCCGGGCTGACCCTTCAGGACTTCGACTACTACGAGATCCACGAGGCGTTCGCCTCGCAGGTGCTGGCCACCCTGGCCGCCTGGGAGTCGCCGGAGTTCTGCAAGGAGCGGCTGGGCCTGGACGCGCCGCTCGGGTCGATCGACCGGGACCGGCTCAACGTCAACGGCTCCTCGCTGGCCGCCGGGCACCCGTTCGCGGCCACCGGCGGCCGGATCGTGGCGACCCTGGCCAAGCTCCTCGACCAGAAGGGGAGCGGGCGGGGCCTGATCTCCATCTGCGCTGCCGGCGGGCAGGGCGTGACCGCGATCCTGGAACGCTGACGCCGCCGCCCGCCCGGCTGCGGCCCGGCGGCGCGGTGGGCGATGGGGCGACCGGAGTGCCGGCGTCCACGTACGGGAGAATGGGCCCGTGACGATCCCGAACGTGCTCGCCAACCGCTACGCCTCGCCCGAGCTGGTCGCCCTCTGGTCGCCCGAGGAGAAGGTCCGCATGGAGCGGCGGCTCTGGCTCGCTGTGCTCAGGGCCCAGCGGGACCTCGGCGTGCCGGTGCCGGACGGGGTGGTCGAGGCGTACGAGCGGATGGTCGACGACGTGGACCTGGCCTCGATCGCCGAGCGCGAGCGGGTCACCCGGCACGACGTGAAGGCCCGCATCGAGGAGTTCAGCGCGCGCGCCGGGCACGAGCACGTGCACAAGGGGATGACCTCGCGGGACCTCACCGAGAACGTCGAGCAGCTCCAGGTCCGGGCCTCGCTGGAGCTGATCCGGGATCGGGTGGTCGCCACCCTGGCGCGGCTGGCCTGGCACGCGCACGAATACTCCGGCCTGGTCATGACCGGCCGGTCGCACAACGTCGCGGCGCAGGCCACCACGCTGGGCAAGCGCTTCGCGTCCGCCGCCGAGGAGCTGCTGATCGCGTACGAGCGGTTGGAAGACCTGATCGACCGCTACCCGCTGCGGGGCATCAAGGGGCCGGTGGGTACCGCGGCCGATCAGCTCGACCTCTTCGACGGCGACGCCGGCAAGGTGGCGGAGCTGGAGCGCCGGGTCGCCCAGCACCTGGGCTTCGCCCGGGTGCTGGACAGCGTCGGTCAGGTCTACCCGCGTTCGCTGGACTTCGACGTGCTCTCCGCGCTGGCGCAGGTCGCCGCCGCGCCGTCGTCGCTGGCCACCACCATCCGGCTGATGGTGGGCCAGGAGCTGGTCACCGAGGGCTTCAAGCCCGGCCAGGTCGGCTCCAGCGCGATGCCGCACAAGATGAACACCCGCTCGTCGGAGCGGGTGAACGGCTTCGCGGTGATCATCCGGGGCTACCTGTCGATGGTCGGCGAGCTGGCCGGCGACCAGTGGAACGAGGGGGACGTGTCCTGCTCGGTGGTCCGGCGGGTGGCCCTGCCGGACGCGTTCTTCGCGGCCGACGGCCTGTTCCAGACGTTCCTCACCGTGCTGGACGAGTTCGGGCCGTACCCGGCGGTGATCAACCGCGAGCTGGAGCGCTTCCTGCCCTTCCTGGCCACCACCAAGATCCTCGTCGCGGCGGTGCGCCGGGGCGTGGGCCGGGAGGTCGCGCACGAGGTGATCAAGGAGCACGCGGTCGCCGTGGCGCTGGCCATGCGGGAGAAGGGCGCCGCCGAGAACGACCTGTTCGACCGCCTCGCCGCGGACGGCCGGCTCGGCCTGACCCGGGCCGAGATCGACGCGCTGGTCGCCGACCGCAACGCGTTCGTCGGCGCCGCCGGGGCCCAGGTCGACCGGGTGACCGCCCGCATCACCAAGATCGTCGAAGCCCACCCCGAGGCCGCCGCCTACTCCCCGCCGCCCATCCTCTGACCCGGATCAGGAGCCGGGGGTCGGGGTTTCGGCGGCCGTTCGCAGGTTCGGGGCGCTGGCCGGCTCGGCGATGCCGCCGGGCGCCGCGGCGATCTCCGGGTCGTGGGCGGTCTCGGCGGCGACCATCGGCTGGTCCGGCGGCATGACGTCGGGCATCTTGGGTACGACGATCACCGCCGTCCCGTACGCGCAGATCTCCATCCACATCTCACCGCAGTCCCGGCTGTCGAAGCGCATGCCGATGACGGCGTTCGCGCCGAGCCGCTGCGCCTCCTCACCGAGCCGGGCCACCGAGTCGGTACGCCAGCGGGTGAGGTTGTCCGGCGCCATCGGGTCGTAGGCGCCGCCGCGCAGGTTCTTCACCCCCTCGCGGTAGGGGTTGCGCGTCCTCGCCATCGAGGAGACCACTTCGCCGAGGATCTGGCGGATCTCGTAGCCGGGCAGTTGATCCGTCGTCACGACCAGCACGGTTCCGATGCTGTCAGCCTCCGGGCGGCCGGTTCGTGAGCCGTGTTCACCTGATCGGATGCTGCAAAACGGCGCGGCGCGGACGGTCGGGGTGCCACCGGCCCATCCGCGCCGCACCGGTCGCTAACCGTCAGACACCGGCCACCGAGGTGATCCAGGCCCGGTTGTACGCGACACTGCCGTAGTTCTGGATGCTGGAGCCGTCGGCGGTCGAGGCGACGCCGACCTGCCGGCCGTTGTAGAACTGCGGGCCGCCCGAGTCGCCCCGCCAGGCGTTGCCGTTGATGCGGGTGCTGCGGATCGCCTGGCCACCGTACGCGTCGGTGGCGTTGGTGCTGGTCACCTGCACGTTGGCGGTCTTTAGCTGGGGCGACGCGCCGCACCCGCTGTAGCAGGTCATGCCCCAGCCGTAGATCGAGTTGGTGGAGCCGACCGGCGGGTTGCTGCTGGCCAGCGTCACGGTCGAGGTGCTGACCGCGCTGGAGAGGCGCAGCAGTGCCAGGTCGTAGCGGGTGTAGGAGGCGCTCACCGTGCGGGTGACCCCGCCCGAGGCGTAGTAGACGCTGCCGACCCGGACCGACATCGTGCCGCTGACGCAGTGCCGCGCGGTGAGCACCCACTGGGACGCGATCACGCTCCCGGAACAGGTGAACGAGCCGTTGCTGAACACCGCGGCGGCCCACGGGGCGGACGAGACGGTGCTGCCGCCGATGATCGGCTGCGGGCCGGCCGGTGCGGCGGCGGCGCCGGAGGCGGTGGCGAGCGCGCCGGCGAGGGCGGTGGTCAGCAGGGCGAGCAGGGGACGGAGACGCATGCGGGGGACTCCTTCGGCGGAGGGGCGCCCGGGGTCGCCGGGCAGGGCGTGACCCGGACGGGGCGGGGTGGTCCCGGCGGGCCGATCGATGAAGGCATCGACACCTGGCGATGAATGCTAAGGGTGTACCGAGGCTCGTCACAAGGCCCCGATCGAAACCGGCCGATCAGTGTGGACGCCCCGGCGGCTCCGCGGGGACTCCTGTCGGAAACCGGTCCCGCCAACCGACTCCTGCGGCAGAATGCCTGGTGAGGGCCCTGTCGTCGGAGGCCGGCCACCGCGTCGGGCAACGAATTCGTATCGACGCCGCAACGAACGCGCATCGACCCTCCGTCCGGGCGGCCGGTCACGCCGATCATTGCCCGGGCCTGCACCGGCCGGTGCGGGCAGGGCGGTATCTGCCAGGTAGGCTGGCTGCGCTCGCCCGTTGTGGGCCGGCACCCAACTGCGTACACAGTCAGGAGTGCCCCGTGCCTCGCGTCGTCGTCGACGTCATGCTCAAGCCCGAGATCCTCGATCCTCAGGGCCAGGCCGTCGCAAACGCGCTGCCCCGGCTCGGCGTCAGCGACGTCGCCTCGGTCCGGATCGGCAGGCGGATCGAGATCGAGTTCACCGGTGAACCGGACCTGGACCGGGCCCGGGAGATCGCCGACAAGCTGCTCGCCAACCCGGTCATCGAGGACTTCACGGTCCGCCTGGTCGAGGCCGACGAGACCGCGGACGCGCTCTCGTGACCGCGCGGGTCGGTGTGGTGACGTTCCCCGGCTCGCTCGACGACGGGGACGCGGCCCGGGCCGTCCGGATCGCCGGCGCCGAACCGGTCCGGCTCTGGCACGGCGACCCGGACCTGCACGGCGTCGACGCGGTGGTCCTGCCCGGTGGCTTCTCCTACGGCGACTACCTGCGCTGCGGCGCGATCGCCCGGTTCGCCCCGGTGATGGGCTCGATCGTCGATGCCGCCCGCGGCGGCCTGCCGGTGCTCGGCATCTGCAACGGCTTCCAGATCCTCTGCGAGGCACACCTGCTGCCCGGCGCGCTCACCCGCAACCAGCACCTGCACTTCCGCAACCGGGACCAGGTTCTGCGGATCGAGGCCGTCGGCACCGCCTGGACCAACGCGTTCCAGCCCGGCCAGGAGGTGCTCGTACCGGTCAAGAACGGCGAGGGCTGCTACGTCGCCGACCCGGCGACGCTGGACCAGCTGGAGGCCGAGGGGCGCGTGGTCGCCCGTTACGTCGGCGGCAACCCCAACGGATCGCAGCGCGACATCGCCGCGATCACCAACGAGGCCGGCAACGTGGTCGGCATCATGCCGCACCCCGAGCACGCGGTGGAGGCGCTCACCGGTCCCTCCCTGGACGGTCTCGGCTTCTTCACCTCGGTGCTCAAGCACCTGGTGGGGGCCCCGGCGTGACCGTGCGCGGGATCATCGGTCGGCTCACCCGCCGCCACGGCGGCGAGCGCAGCGAGGAGAGGTCATGACCACCCATCCGGACCCGGCCCTGCGGGAGACGCCGGGCGTGGTGCCGCAGGCCGGCCCGGCCGACGGCTGGGCCCCCGGCGTGGACACCGTGCCGCGCGCCGCCGGCACCCCCGAGGAGCTCCAGCCCTACGCGGAGCTGGGCCTCCGCGACGACGAGTACGACCGGATCCGGCACATCCTCGGCCGCCGGCCCACCCAGGCCGAGCTGGCCATGTACTCGATCATGTGGAGCGAGCACTGCTCCTACAAGTCGAGCAAGGTGCACCTGCGCCAGTTCGGCGAGAAGGCCCCGCCCAGTGACCGGCTGCTGGCCGGCATCGGCGAGAACGCCGGCGTGGTCCAGGTCTCCGACGAGCTGGCGGTGACCTTCAAGGTCGAGTCGCACAACCACCCGAGCTTCGTCGAGCCGTACCAGGGCGCGGCGACCGGCGTCGGCGGCATCGTCCGCGACATCCTCGCCATGGGCGCCCGCCCGGTCGCCGTGATGGACCCGCTGCGGTTCGGCGCGGCCGACCACCCGGACACCGCCCGGGTGCTGCCCGGCGTCGTCGCCGGCGTCGGCGGCTACGGCAACTGCCTCGGCCTGCCCAACATCGGCGGCGAGGTGGTCTTCGACCCCTGCTACCAGGGCAACCCACTGGTCAACGCGCTCTGCCTGGGCGTGCTGCCGGTCGACCGGCTGCAGAAGAAGGACGCCACCGGCCCCGGCAACATCGTGGTGCTGATGGGCGCCAAGACCGGCCGGGACGGCATCGGCGGCGTGTCGGTGCTGGCCAGCGCCACCTTCGACGAGGGCAGCGAGCAGCGCCGCCCGTCCGTGCAGGTGGGCGACCCGTTCATGGAGAAGCTGCTCATCGAGGCGTGCCTGGAGCTGTACGACGCCGAGCTGGTCGTCGGCATCCAGGACCTCGGCGGCGCCGGCCTGACCTGCGCGCTCACCGAGACCGCCGCCTCCGCCGGGACCGGCATGCGGGTCTGGCTGGAGCGAGTGCCGCTGCGCGAGCCCTCGATGGAGCCGCACGAGATCCTGGCCAGCGAATCCCAGGAGCGGATGCTGCTGGTGGTCGCGCCGGACAAGCTGGAGGCGGTGCTCAAGACCGCCGAGAAGTGGGGCGTGCTCGCCACCGCCATCGGTGAGGTCACCCCGCCGTCGCCGGACGGCCAGCCGGGCCGCCTGCTCATCACCTGGCGCGACCAGATGGTCGTGGACGTGCCGCCGGGCTCGCTGGTCGACGACGGTCCGGTCTACGCCCGCCCGATGCGCGAGCCGGCCGACCTCATCCTGCTCCAGGCCGACCGGGCCGAGACGCTGCCCCGGCCGAGCGACCCGGAGGCGCTGCGGGAGACCCTGCTCCGCATGATCGCGTCGCCGAACCTGGCCGACAAGACCTGGGTCACCGAGCAGTACGACCGGTACGTGCTGGGCAACACCGTGCTGGCCCAGCCGGAGGACTCCGGCGTGATCCGGATCGACGAGCGGACCGGCCTGGGCGTCGCCCTCTCCGTCGACGGCAACGGCCGGTACGCGCGCCTCGACCCGTACCACGGGACGAAGCTCGCGCTGGCCGAGGCGTACCGGAACGTGGCGGTGACCGGCGCGAAGCCGATCGCCGTCACCAACTGCCTCAACTTCGGCTCCCCGGAGGACCCGGCGGTCATGTGGCAGTTCGCCGAGGCCGTGCGCGGCCTCGCGGACGGCTGCCTGGAGCTGGGCATCCCGGTGACCGGCGGCAACGTCAGCTTCTACAACCAGACCGGCGCGGCGGCCATCCACCCGACCCCGGTGGTCGGTGTGCTGGGCGTGCTGGACAACGTCGCGGACCGGGTGCCCATGGGCTTCGTGCCGCGGCCGGCCGGCGACCACGACCAGCTCTTCCTGCTGGGCGAGACGCACGTCGAGCTCTCCGGCTCGGAGTGGGCCTGGGTGACCCACGAGCACCTGGGCGGCATCCCGCCGCAGGTCGACCTGGCTCGCGAGCGGCAGCTCGCCGAGCTGCTGGCCGACGCGGCCCGGGTCGGCCACCTCAGCTCCGCGCACGACCTGTCCGACGGCGGTCTCGCCCAGAGCCTGGTCGAGTCCAGCCTGCGGCGCGGGGTCGGTGCCCGGGTCGTGCTGCCGGAGCACTTCGCCGGCGGGTCGATGCCGTTCGTCTTCCTGTTCAGCGAGTCCGCCGGCCGCGTGCTGGTGTCGGTGCCGCGCGGGCACGAGAAGGCGTTCACCGCCCTCTGCGCCGAGCGCGGGGTGCCGTGGGAGTTCATCGGGGTCACCGACCCGGCCGGCGGCGCCCTGGAGGTGCACGGCCAGTTCCGGATCGGCCTCGACGAGCTGCGCGAGGCGCACACCGCCACCCTGCCGCGTCTCTTCGGCGGCGCGGAGGCGGCCCGGGTGGAGGTGGAGGCCACCCGCACCGGGACCACCACCGTCCTGCCGGCCACCGCCGAGCAGCCGATCGACGTCGACCCGGCCGAGGTGGCCGCCGAGCCGATCGCGCAGGCCGGTGCCGCTCCGGCGGAGACCGAGGCCGAGGCGACCGCGTCCGCGGACGTCGCGGAGGCCCCGGTGACCGACGACGCCCCGGCGGACGAGGCTCACGCCGACGCCCACGCCTCCGTTGACGCCCCCGAGGCGCCCTCCGCCGTGGACGACTCCGCGACGGCCACCGGTGACCCGGACCAGCGCCCCGAGCCGGATCAGCGCTGAGGCCCTGGCCTTGGCCGTGTTCGCCCAACCCGGCGCCGGGGCCCGGTTCGACTGGGGCCTGAGCGGGGCCGCCGAACTCGGCCGGGTCTGCGCCGCCCTGGTGGTGGTGGACGTGCTCTCGTTCACCACCGCCGTGGAGGTGGCGGTCAGCCGTGGCATGCGGGTGCACCCGTTCCCGTGGGGCGAGCAGGCCGCCGAGTACGCCCGCCGGGTCGGCGCCGTCGCAGCCGTCGGCCGGCGGAGGACGACCCCGGAACACCCGTGGTCGCTCTCCCCGGCGGCGTTGCGGACCGCGCCGGTCGTCGCCGACCTGGTGCTGCCGTCACCGAACGGCTCGGCCATCAGCGCCGCCGCGAGCGCGACCGGCATCCCGGTGGTCGCGGCGTGCCTGCGCAACGCGCCCGCCGTCGGCCGCTGGCTCAGGGCCCAGGGATACGGTTCGACCGACGCCCCGGTGGGTGTCGTGGCCGCCGGTGAACGCTGGCCGGACGGGTCGCTGCGCCCCGGCGTGGAGGATCAGCTCGGGGCGGCCAGCGTGCTGGACGCCCTCTCCGGGGTCCCCGGCGGGCTCTCCGTGGAGGCGGCCATGGCCCTGGCCGCGCTGGCCAGCACGCCCGACGTGGCGGCGGCCGTGCGCGGCTGCGTCTCCGGCCGGGAACTCGTCGAGGGCGGCTTCGCCGACGATGTCGCCGTCGCCGTCGAACTGGGCGTCTCCGACGTGGTGCCGGTGCTGCGCCAGGGCTACTTCGCCGCCGCCTGAGGCCGGGCCGCCCCCACGCCCCGGCGCTCGCCGGAGGTCTCCGAACAGCCCTCGACGGCGTCTGTTTGCTCGGCCCGGCGGGCCGCGGTGCCCTCGAACGCCGCTACGAACTTGATGACGTGGATGACTCAGCGGCGGCTCGGGGAAGCTCCTCCCGCTGCCCGCTGCCCGCTGCCCGCTGCCCGCTGCCCGCTGCCCGCTGCCCGCTGCCGACTGCCCGCTGCCCGCTGCCCGCTGCCGACTGCTCGATGCCCGGTTGCCGGATGCACGGTTGCCGGGTGCCCAGATGTCGGCTGCCCGATGACTGGTGCTCGGTGCCCCGATGCCCGTGGTGTGGCCGGGCCTCCTGCGCGAAGTGGCCGCCCGGCTCAGCCGGGCGGCCACTCTCGTCGTGCTCGGTGGGGCGCTCGCGCCCCGGCCGTCAGTCGTCCAGCCAGTCCAGGCGGCGACCGCCGCGGTCCTGCGGGACGTCGGGCCGGCCCCGACCGGCCTCGGCCGGGTCGGCGTAGTAGCCGCCCTGGTCGTAGCCCTGCTTGTCGTAGCCACCGCCGCGCTGCTGCGGCGGCTGCTCCTGACCGTAGCCGCCCTGCTGGCCGTAACCACCCTGCTGCGAGGGCTGGCCGTAACCGTCGGCGCCGCCGTAGCCGCCGCGCTGGTCGTAACCGTCGTAGCCGCCCTGCTGGCCGCCGTCGTAACCGCCCTGCTGGCGACCGTCGTAGCCGCCCTGACGGTTGTCGTAGCCGCCGCCCGGAGCGTTGTCGTAGCCACCGGCCGGGCCGTTGTCGTAGCCGCCACCCGGGCCGTCGTAGCCACCGCCGCGCCCGTCGTAGCCGCCGCCCTGGCCCTTGTCGTAGCCGCCCGCGGGTCCGTTGTCGTAGCCGCCGGACGGTCCGCCGTAGCCGCCACCCGAGCCGTAGGCGTTGCCACCCTGCTCCGGGCCGCGACCGTACTGGCCCTGGCCGGGCTGGTCGTAGCCCCGGCCCTGGTCCGGCTGGTAGGTGCTGGTCGGGTAGGGGTCGGCCGGCGGGGCGTACTGGGTGCTGTCACCGGTGTAGCGGCCGGTGGGCTCGTCGTAGCGCTCGTTGCCGTAGCCGCCGCCCTGTGCGGGCGGATAGCCGCCGGCGCCGGCGCCGTAGTCCGGGCCGCCGTAGCCGCCGCCCGAGGAGGGCGCGTTGCCGTAGCCGCCGCCGGAGGACGGGGCGTTGCCGTAGCCGTTGTTGCCGCCGCCGTAGCCGCCCTGACCGGGAGCCTCGTCGCCGTAACCGTTGCCGGCCCAGCCGGCCTGGCCGGCCCCGACGCCGTACGCGGGCCCGGGCGGTGCGCCGTACGGGTCCGGCGGGACGTCGTCCACCACCGGGCGGTGCATCATGGTCGGCGCGTCGCTGAGCGAGGTGCCACCGACCATGGTCGGTGCCGCCCCGGCGCCCATGCCGTTCACCACGCGGGTCTGGTCGTCCGCGCCCCGGTAGCCGCCCCGGGCGCCCGGCACCGCGCCGGCCGCCCCCACCGGGCCACCCGGGCCGGTGGGCCCGTTCGGGCCGTCACCGTCGCCGTCGCCGTCCTCGTTCTTGCGCCGCATGTAGAGCAGCACGATGGTGCCGACGCCGACGGCGACGAAGAGGCCGCCGAGCAGGATCAGCAGCCAGGAGCCGAAGCCGCCGGAGTCCTCGTTGGCGGTCGGCTGCTGGGCGGCGGGCGCCTCGCTGGCCGGCTCGTCGGTGGCCTCGTCGGTCGCCTCCTCGCTCGGCAGGGCCTCCTCACTGGCCGACGCGCTGGGACTCGGGCTGGCCTCGACCTTGATCGGCACGCTGATCCGCACGCCGGTCACGGACTGCCCGGCCGCCGCGTTGATCGACTTGGTGCCGGGGCTGGCGTCGCCCTTGGTGGCGCCCAGGTCGATCCGGCCCGGCGCGATGGGGTCCGAGGTGGAGCCGGTGAAGCGGAAGTTGCCGCTACCGTCCGTGTTCGTCTGGCGCTGCTTGCCCCGGCTGTCGCGGAGCATGACGAGAGCGTTCTCGACGGGCTCGCCGTTGTCGGAGATGACCACCTTGCCGGAGACGGACTTGACCGTCTGCGGCTGGTCCGGGGTCGGCGGCGCGGCTGCCTTGACGGTCACGTTCAGCGGCCGGCTGTCCGGGCGTCCGTTGCCCTGGACCCTGATCGTCGCCGACGCTCCGTTGGCCGCAGGTGCATTCCCTGCAGCCGACAGAGTCAAGGTCACCGGCTGCGGGACCGGCACCTGGCCGAAATTGACGGTCTTCGGACATCCCGAGCAGCTGACGCCGGAGGGCAGGCCGCTGATGTCGATGGTGGCTGACTCCTCACCAGCCTCCGGTGTGACTGTCACGTTGACAGAGCTGCTCTTGCCGGCGTCGATCGTGACCGAGCCGTCAGCCGAGCTGATCGTGGCGGCCAGGGCGGGTGTGGCGGGGACGGCGAGCAGCGCGCCGAAGACCAGCGCTACGACCACACCGGCCCGCTGCTTCCAGGCACGTCGGTGTGTTGACACGTCCACCGCCTTCCGGGTCTGATCGCCCCGCCGGCCGGTCCGGCCGGGTGATCACTCACGGTACGAATACGCCGTCGGCAACTATGCCTTGTCCGGCCGGGCTATCTCTACCCAGGGCCAGCGTCGAGCGCGGTGCCGGCGGGTCGTATCGTCCCGTCGTGTCCTCTCCGCACACTTATTCCGCCGCGGTAGCGGCAACGTTGACGGCGCTGGATGAGGGGCGTACGCCCGATCGGCCGGTGTACCGGGAGGCGGTCCGTACCCTTTTGGCCGCCCTCGCGGAGCGCGCCCCCGGCCGGTCGGTGGAGGTGCGGGTTCCACCCTACGGCGCGGTGCAGTGCGTGGCGGGCCCCCGACACACCCGCGGAACGCCACCGAACGTGGTGGAAATGGACCCGGCCACCTGGCTGGCGCTGGCCACCGGCCGTCTCGGCTGGGCGGAGGCCGTCACCGAGGGTCGCGTACGGGTGTCCGGCGTCCGGGCGGACCTCTCCGAGCACCTTCCGCTCCAGCTGCGGTGATCCGCACCCGCGGCATCACGGAGAGCGGGCTGATCGTGACTGTCGGTGTCGACCGCTGGTCGCGTACACTGTGAGACGACCACGGTCCCCGGCCCACCGTGCGGAGCTTGCCCCCCGACCTCCGCCAGGCCAGTCCAGACCCCAGCAAGAGGGAGCGGCAGGTGCCCCGAGGCGATGGCCGGCTGAGCCACGACCTTGACCCCCAGCGACCCGGCCCCCAGGACGCGTGCGGCGTCTTCGGCGTCTGGGCGCCCGGGGAGGAGGTCGCGAACCTGACCTACTTCGGGCTCTACGCCCTCCAGCACCGCGGCCAGGAGGCCGCGGGCATCGCGGTGAGCGACGGGTCGGGCGTGGTGGTCTACAAGGACCTCGGCCTGGTCGCGCAGGTCTTCGACGAGCCGACCCTGGCGAGCCTGCGCGGGCACGTCGCGATCGGGCACGCGCGCTACTCGACCACCGGCGGGTCGACCTGGGAGAACGCCCAGCCGACCATCCGAGCCACCAGTGCCGGCACCACGATCGCGCTGGCCCACAACGGCAACCTGGTCAACACCGCCGAGCTCCAGCGCGAGGTGGCCGAGCGGGGCCTGGACTCGGACGGCTCGACCAACGACACCTCGCTGGTCACCATGCTGCTGGCCAGCCGGCCTGACCTCTCCGTCGAGGCGGCGGCCCTGGAGGTGCTGCCCCAGCTGCGCGGCGCCTTCAGCTTCGTCTTCATGGACGAGTCGACCCTCTACGCGGCCCGTGACCCGCACGGGGTACGCCCGCTGGTGCTCGGCCGCCTGGAGCGCGGCTGGGTGGTGGCGAGCGAGACCGCGGCGCTGGACATCGTCGGCGCGAGCGTGGTGCGCGAGGTCGAGCCGGGCGAGCTGATCGCCATCGACGAGGACGGGCTGCGGTCCAGCCGCTTCGCCGCGCCGGAGCCCAAGGGCTGCCTCTTCGAGTACGTGTACATCGCCCGCCCGGACGCCACCATCGCCGGGCGGAACGTGCACTCCGCCCGGGTGCAGATCGGCCGCCAGCTCGCGAAGGAGCACCCGGTCGAGGCCGACCTGGTCATCCCGGTGCCGGAGTCCGGCACCCCGGCCGCGATCGGCTACGCCGAGGAGTCCGGCATCACCTACGGCCAGGGCCTGATGAAGAACCCGTACGTCGGGCGCACCTTCATCCAGCCGTCGCAGACCCTGCGTCAGCTCGGCATCCGGCTCAAGCTCAACCCGCTGCGGGAGAACGTCCGCGGCAAGCGCCTGGTGGTGGTGGACGACTCGATCGTCCGCGGCAACACCCAGCGGGCCATCGTGCGGATGCTGCGCGAGGCGGGGGCGCTGGAGGTCCACGTCCGGATCTCGTCGCCGCCGGTCAACTGGCCCTGCTTCTACGGGATCGACTTCGCCACCCGGGCCGAGCTGCTGGCCAACGGGCTGGACAACGAGGGCATCCGGCGGTCGATCGGGGCCGACACGCTGGGCTACGTATCGCTCCCCGGTCTGATCGCCGCGACCGAGCAGCCGAAGACCCGGCTCTGCCGGGCGTGCTTCGACGGGGAATACCCGATCGAGCTGCCCGCCGGGAACCTGATCGGCAAGCACGTGCTCGAAGGGGTGGGCCGCCGGGTCGCCGCGGAGGCATCCGAGCCCACTGCCCCACTCGACGACAACTTCGGCTCGGCGCGTCTGACGCCGCGCCCCGACCTGAAGCCGTCGGCCGCCACTCCGGGCGGCGCAGCCACCCACCGCCCGTAGCACCACCGACGCGGGGCGGTCCACCGGCCGGCCCGCGGGAACCAAAGGGGAGAACCGTGACCCACGTGTCCGAGCGCAGCGGCGCAGGATCCAGCCCGACGGGCGCCGGCGGCGACCGCCAGCCCTGGTCGGCGGGGACCGGCCGCACGCAGCGCAAACGCTCGGTCTCGTACGCCGACGCCGGGGTGTCGATCGACGCGGGGGACCGCGCGGTCGAGCTGCTGAAGTCCAAGGTCCGGCAGACCCGGCGCCCGGAGGTCATGGGTGACCTGGGCGGCTTCGCCGGCCTGTTCCGGCTGGACACGAAGAAGTACAAGAACCCCATCCTGGCCTCCTCCACCGACGGTGTGGGCACCAAACTGGTGATCGCCCAGCAGCTCGACATCCACGACACGGTCGGCATCGACCTGGTCGCCATGGTGGTCGACGACCTGGTGGCCTGCGGCGCCGAGCCGCTGTTCCTGCTCGACTACATCGCCACGGGGGAGGTCGTGCCGGACAAGGTCGCCGAGATCGGCGCGGGCATCGCCGACGGCTGCCGCTACGCCGGCTGCGCCCTGCTGGGCGGCGAGACCGCCGAGCACCCGGGCGTGCTGCGCCCCGACGAGTACGACATCTCCGCCACCGGCGTCGGCGTCGTGGAGGAGAGCGACATCCTCAGCTCGGAGCGGGTCGAGGTGGGCGACGTCGTGATCGCGATGCGCTCCTCGGGCCTGCACTCCAACGGCTACTCGCTGGTCCGGCACGTGCTGCTGGGCGCCGCCCGGATGCGGCTGGACGTGGTGATCGAGGACTTCGGCCGGCAGCGCACCCTCGGCGAGGAGCTGCTCACCCCGACCAAGATCTACGCGCAGGACTGCCTCAAGCTGATCGCCGAGGCCGAGGTGCGGGCGCTGGCCCACGTCACCGGTGGCGGCATCCCGGGCAACCTGGTCCGGATCCTGCCCGAGCACGTCGACGCGGTGGTCAACCGCTCCACCTGGAAGCCGCAGCCGGTCTTCGACCTGATCCAGTCCAAGGGCCGGATCGAGGACCCGGAGATGGAGGCGACGTTCAACATGGGCGTCGGCATGTTCGCCATCGTCTCCGCCGAGGACGCCGACCGCGCGCTGGCGACCCTGACCGGCCGCGGCGTCGACGCCTGGCAGGCCGGCGAGATCATCGAGGGCTCCGGCAACGTGCAGATGATCGGTCAGCACACCCGCGGATGATCACTCTGCGGTGATCATCCGGGCACCTGATCGGGGGTTCACCCGAGTGGCCACCGCCGCCTAGCCTGAAGGGCAGTTCAGGCTAGGCGGGGGAGGGTTGATGGCTGCGCGTACGCACACCGGAATGCGGGGCATCGCCGCCGTCCCCTCGTACGTGGTGATGCAGCCGACCACCCTCTGCAACCTCGACTGCGTCTACTGCTACCTACCGCTGCGCGCGGTCGACCAGCGGATGCCCGTGCCGGTCGCCGAGGCGGTGGCGGCGGCCGTGAACCCCTGGGCGGCCGCCGGGCGCTTCTCGGTGGTCTGGCACGGCGGGGAGCCGCTCGCGGCCGGACGGGAGCACCTGGCCGCCCTGCTGGCCCCGTTCGGGCCCGAGGTCGAGCACCACATCCAGACCAACGCCACGCTGATCGACGACGCCTGGTGCGCGTTCTTCGCCGAGCACGGGATCCGGGTGAGCGTGAGCGTGGACGGCCCCCGGCACCGCAACGGTGAGCGGGTCACCCGGGGCGGGCGGCCGGCGTACGACCGGATCCTGGCCGGGGTGGCGGCGCTGCGCCGGTACGGGCTGCCGTTCTCGGCGCTGGCCGTGGTCTCCCGGCCGGAGCCGGGGCTGGCCACCGAGCTCTACGACTACTTCCTCGACCTCGGCTGCGACGTGCTGGGAATCAACATCGAGGAGACCGAGGGCGTCAACACCCGCACGAACGCCCGGGACGCGGCCGCGGTGACCGGCTTCTGGGCGGAACTGGTGGGCGCCTGGCGCCGGGATCCCAGGATCCACCTGCGCGAGGTCGAGTGGTCGCTGCGCTACGCCGGCGCCGTCCTGGCCGGCACGGCGGACGACCTGCTGCCCCGCCGGCTCGACCCGATCCCCACGGTCGCCCAGGACGGCTCGGTGGTGGTGCTCTCCCCGGAACTGGCCGGCTTCACCGACCCGCGCTACGGCGACTTCAGCAGCGGCAACGTGCTGACCGCCCCGCTGGGCGAGATCCTGGCCGGCGCCGGGCGGACGCCCTGGGTCGGCGAGTTCCTCACCGGGGTGGAGGCGTGCCGGTCGTCCTGCCCCTACTTCGGCTTCTGTGGCGGGGGCCACGCGGCCAACCGCTACTTCGAGCTGGGGCGTTTCGACGGTACGGAGACCGAGCACTGCCGCAACAGCAAGATCCGCCTACTGGAGGGAGTGTTGGAGCATGCCCGAGACCACGAGTCACCGGCAGCCTGAGCGCGTCGGAGGAGCCGAGCCCGATCCCGTCGGGGACCGGGTGCGGGAAGCCGCCGTCGGACTGACCGCACTGCTCCACGAGGCCGAGGCCGCGCGCCTGCTGCGGGCGGAGGTGTCGGGCGGCGACGGCGCCAGCGCGGTGTGCGCCTGGAACCACTTCGAGAACATCCCGACGTTCTACAACTGGAACAACCGGCCCCGCTGAGGGCACGCGTCCGCGATCAGGGGCCCGCCGGTCGGCCGGATCAGCTCCGGGACGGCCTGGCCCCTGATCGTCGGTGCATCTCGTTGGAAGGGCACATGCGTGAGCACGCGGGAGTCACCGCGTGCTCAGATGCGACTGGAGATCAACGGGTCGGACGGGCCCAGGTGTCCGGGTCGTCGTCCGCGTGATCCTCATCATCGTCGTCGACATACTCTTTGTAGTCGTCGTCGAAGTGCTGCTCAGACTTCCCACCAGCACCCGCCAACTCGCGCTGCAAGGCGGTGAGGTCGGTGTTCGGGGAGTGGTACTTCAACTCCCGCGCCACCTTCGTCTGCTTGGCCTTAGCACGGCCGCGCCCCATGGCTCGACCCCCTCGCACAGAATGCGGGGCAGCCCGAAGGCGGGCCCCGATGACGTCAGGCATCTCTCGTGGCTCTTACGGTACATGGGGATGCCACCGTTCGGCACCTCGGGTTACCGTCAACCGGCCCTGCGCGTCGCAGTGAACCGGCCGTCACAAAGTGTACCCGGTAAGGAGCGGATAGCGGGACCGGCCGTGACAGCGGTCAAATCGCCACGAAGCACCCCAACGTCCAGCTTAACGCCGGTGCCGGCCGCGCCGCGCCCGGGGGCGGAGCCAGCCGGCTCCGCCCCCGGGTGACGTTCAGCGCAGGTAGATCGTGCGCAGGCGGCCGACCTCGGCCATCCGCCGCTCGGCGAGCCGGTCCGCGGCCACCGCCGGGGGGACGCCCTCGTCGTCGGCGAGCCGCAGGATCTCCCGGGTGGTGTCGAAGATCCGGGTGGCCCGCAGCTTGGCGCGGTCGAAGTTGAAGCCCTCGATCTCGTCGGCGACCTGGATCACGCCGCCGGCGTTCACCACGTAGTCGGGGGCGTAGAGGATGCCCCGGTCGGCGAGGACCTTCTCGATGCCCGGGTGGGCGAGCTGGTTGTTGGCCGCTCCGGCGACCACCTTCGCGCGCAGCACCGGCACGGTGTCGTCGTTCAGCGCGCCGCCCAGCGCGCACGGGGCGTACACGTCGATGTCGGCGGCGACCAGCGCCGCGGTGTCGTCGACCAGCGTGACCTGCGGGTGGGTGGTGCGCACCCACTCCAGGGCCTTCTGGTTGACGTCGGTCGCCACGACCTCGGCCCCGTCCTCCAGCAGGTGGCCGGTCAGGTACTTGCCGACCTTGCCGAGACCGGCCACGCCGACCCGGCGGCCGGCCAGCGTCGGGCTGCCCCAGACGTGCTCGGCGGCGGCCCGCATGCCCTGGAAGACGCCCCAGGCGGTGAGGACCGAGGAGTCACCGGCGCCGCCGTGCTCCACGCTGCGACCGGTGACGTAGTTCGTCTCCCGGGCGATCACGTCCATGTCGGCGACGTAGGTGCCGACGTCGCAGGCGGTGTAGTAGCGCCCGGCCAGGGACTCCACGAACCGGCCGTAGGCGCGCAGCAGCGCCTCGCTCTTGATCTGCTCCGGGTCACCCCAGATGACCGCCTTGCCGCCGCCGAGGTCGAGGCCGGCCAGGGCGTTCTTGTACGCCATGCCCCGGGAGAGGTCGAGCACGTCCGCGAGGGCCGCTTCCTCGTCGGCGTACGGGTAGAACCGGGTGCCGCCGAGCGCGGGGCCCAGCGCGGTCGAGTAGATCCCGATGATCGCCTTCAGCCCGGACTGCTTGTCCTGGCAGAACACGACCTGTTCGTGACCGGTGGATCCCGGGTCGTCGGTGCTGGCGAATACGCCCATGGCTGACTCCTGTGTCGGTGTGCGTCCTTGTGGGGCGCGGACCTGTTGGCACGCCGGCGGGATGGTGCCGGTGCTGCTGAGCCTAATATCGGCCGCAGCCGTACTGTCGCGCACGTCACGGGGCCTCGTGGTGGCGGCGGCGGACTAGTCCCGTCTCGTGGGAGGATCGCGCCGTGCCGTCGCTCTTCGCCTCATACCTGCGCGTGTACGAGCCGCTGACCGCCTTCGATCGCGACCGGCAGTCGTTCTGGCGCCGCTACGTCAACGAGGGCCGGGCGGTCGCCCCGCTGGAGGGGCCCGGGCGGCAGCGGACCGCGGTGATCGAGGCGCTGGGTGCGGGCTGGACCCGGCTGCCCGACCTGCCCGACGAGGCGTACGTGCTGGAGACCGACGACACCCTGCTGGTCTGCCCCTGGAACCTGCGGATCCGGGTCGCCGAGGCGGCGCTGAGCGCCCGGGACGGGGTGCCCGCGGTGCTGGCCGACGCGTTCGTCCCGCCGGTCCTGGCCGGCCAGGCGAAGGCCGTGGTGGAGGACTGGCGCAGCGGGGCGCGGGTGCTGGAGCACGGGGTGCCCCGGGTGCACGAGCAGATCGCCACCTGGGGGGTGCCGCTGCGCTGGTTCGTGCTCTTCGATCCGCAGGAGCGGCACCTGGTCACCGAGCCGGGGCGGCGGGCGCTGCGCTACCGGACGGAGATCTCCAAGGCGCGCCGCCGGTCGTCACGGGCGTTGTCGGTGCTGCGCAAGTCGGTCGGCGAGGCCCCGATCACCGAGGCGGTCGAGGAGGCCGCCCGCTGGCTGGAGGAGTTCCATCCCCGCTCGGTGGTGGAGCTGGACTACGGCGGCCTCGTGCAGCTGCTGCCCGACGACACGCTCACGGCCGACGACTCGACCGAACTGGTCGCCGCCGGGCTGGCCGGGCTCTCGCGGGGCGAGGCGGAGGACGCCTCGGCGGCGTACGACAAGCTGGTCGCCCGGTGGCGTGCCGTCCAGTTGCTGGAGCGCTGCAACTAGGGCAGGCGGTGGGGCCGGGTTTGCCCGGGTTGAGGCACCTCGATGCGAGAGTGTCTCGTAGTTGACGCATCACGACCCGTGATCATGAGTCCCATTAAGGTACTTTCTGCGGCATAAAAGTCGTAAAAATCGGGCATGGTTCATCCGTCCGTCTAGGGACCTTCAGCCGTTCGGCCCATGTCGGACATCGGGGACTAGCCGGACCATGGGAGACGCGTCGGCCGGCGGGACCCCGGCCGATGTCTATACATGTGGAGGAGTGACCCCGATGGCATCGCGAACGCACGAACCAGAGCCGCTACTCACACCGGCCGAGGTGGCGTCGATGTTCCGTGTCGACCCGAAGACGGTGACCCGGTGGGCCAAGGCTGGCAAGCTCAGCGCCATCCGGACCCTGGGCGGCCACCGCCGTTACCGCGAGTCGGAGGTTCGGGCCCTGCTGCAGGGGCAGATTCCCCAGCAGCGTCAGGGGGACTGAGACCCGGACGTTTCTCAGGCGTTCCGATCAGGGGCGGTGGGCCGTCGCGACAGCGACGATCCGCCGCCCTCAATCGTTTCCGGGGACAACTCAGTCGAGCACGATGCGCAGGCCCACCGTGCCGGCCTCGCCCCGGCGCAGCCGGCTGCCCAGCAGGCTCAGCCGGCCGATAAGCCGGTACTTCTGCTTGAGCAGGCCCCGGATCCGCCGGGTCGACTCCGGGCCGCTGACCGTCGCGTGCCCCGGCACCGCCTCGCCGTGCGGCCGGCCGCGCACGTCGCACGGGGCCACCGTGACCCGGCCGTCGCGCCGGATCCGCTTCACCTTGCCGGAGTCGGACACCGTCCACACCGCCAGCGCCTCGCCGTCGCGTACCGCCCACACCGGAGTCGGCACCGCCCGCCCGTCCTTGCGGAACGTGGTGAGCAGCACGTACTTCTCCGCCGCCAGGCGGTCCAGGTCTGTCACGCCGCTCAGGATACGGCCGCGACAGGCGGGTGGAGCCCGGATAGCGTGATCGCCGTGAGCGCGAGGAGTGAGCCGG